>DAOUXC010000112.1 GCA_030666795.1 Desulfobacteraceae bacterium | reverse complement strand
GTCCTCAAACTGTAGAAGGGAAATCGCAAAATCAGGTCTCCTTAAAAAACAAGTAAACCGTAATACCAGTTCATCAATTGAGGGCCAAAAAACAAATAGATGATCGCTCCAATAGAAAGAAAGGGGCCGAAAGGGATCCTTACGCCAAAACCCCTGCCTGCCAGCAGCCCGATAACCGCTCCTGTGAGGGAAGCAATCATTACGACGGGGAGCAAGGGTCTCCAGCCCATCCATGCGCCGATCATGGCCAGCAGTTTTGCATCGCCACGCCCCATCCCTTCTTTTCCGGTTAGGTATTTAAAGACAACTTCTATAATAAAAAGGGAGCCGTATCCTGCTATGATGCCGATCAGTGAACCAAACCAGGAAATATCTCCCAGTACAAAGTGGCCCGTATTCTGGCCGATGACCCCGGGTCCTGACAAGAATTCAGGAATGATGACCTTATGCATGGCAATAAAACTAACGGCAGAAACCGCCCAACCTATGACAATACCCGACCGGGACAGAATGTTAGGGATAATCTGGTGGTCAAGGTCAATGAAACTGATTGTCACAAGGGTCGCCAAAAACAAAAAAAAGAGAAAATATTGATAACTTAATCCATATCTGGTAAACAGGGCCAGGCTTAATAGCCCGGTCAGGACCTCCACTAACGGATAGCGCCATGAAATGGGGTGGCGGCAGTACCTGCACCTGCCCAACAGGATCAGGTAACTAAGCAATGGGATGTTGTCATAAAACCTTATTCTCTCAGAGCAGTTGGGACAGTTGGACGGGGGACTGATAATGGATTTTCCGAGGGGGATGCGATAAATGCATACATTCATAAAGCTCCCCAATGCCAACCCCAACAAAACAGAATAAAGGGCCATAAATAAATCAACACCCATATTAACGCTTCCTTTTATCAGATGGCAAAAAACGGATTCTCAAACATGAACAAGAAAACCGTGACCCTTTCCATTAATCCGGATAATCCCCAACAGCGGCTGATAAGACGCGTGAGTGAGGTCCTGGAGAATGGAGGTCTTATCGTATACCCCACCGACACATTCTACGGAATAGGGTGTGATCTTTACAACAAAAAGGGCATACAGCTCATCTACAGGTTGAAAAACCGTCCCCTGAAAAAACCATTCTCTTTTGTGGGAGACAGTCTAAAAGAAATAAGCCGGTATGCAATTGTCTCCAATTATGCGTATAAAACCATGAAACGCCTTCTGCCCGGGCCATACACCTTTATTTTAGAAGGTACCCGGCTGGTGCCGAAAATCATGTTGACCAAGCGGAAGACCGTGGGCATCCGTGTCCCGAATAATAATATCTGCCGGGATGTCGTACGGACTTTCGGCAGGCCTATCATAAGTACCAGCGCCGGATATGACGATCCCCAATCCATAAAAGAGGCCTACAGCCCGTTTATCGATATTATTATTGATGGCGGGGTGCTTTATCAAAACCCTTCCAGCATCGTTTCTTTGATTGACGACATACCGGAAATTATACGTGAGGGGAAAGGAGATATTAGTAGCTTTCTTTAACCCGGTGTTGTGCAAAACCGCCCCATCGATATTCTACCCTGCTTTTCATGCCTTGAATCAATTTGGAAACTGAACCCGCGGCAGACTCAAAAACCAGATCCCACAAATCCATTTTGTCCTTTTCGGGATAAACGAGCGTAACATCTCCTTTAATGCCTGCCAGATTTTTGGCAATTTCCACGGCGTCCTGAAAATTTCCCAGGACATCGACAAGACCCAATTCCTTGGCCCTGGACCCTGAAAATATGCGGCCATCAGCAATTTGTCGAACTTTTTCCAGGGGGAGATTTCTGCCCTCGGCTACGCCCTCTTCAAACTGTCTCTGTATGTCTGTTATTAACGCGTTGAGGAGTTCCTTTTCCCGTTCAGTTAATTCCCTGTTAGGGGACCCTATGTCCTTGAATTCCCCGCTCTTCAGGATTTCAAGATCGATACCGATTTTATTCAGAAGTTCTTCGAGGCGGACAAAATGCATAATAACGCCTATACTGCCTGTGATTGTTCCGGGATTAGCAACTATTTTATCGGCCCCGGCCGCGATGTAGTATCCGCCTGATGCAGCTACTGAGCCCATGGAGACCACGACTTTCTTGGTTTGTATGGTTTTCCGGACCTCCCTGTAAATTTCCTGGGTAGGCCCGACTGATCCGCCCGGCGAGTTGATCCTTAGAATGATCGCCTTTATCCCGCTGTCTTTTTTCAGTCTTACGAGTTCCGTTGTAATGTCTATGGATTGGGAAATGGCGCCATTTATAGGAATTACGCCAATTTTGTCCCCGAATGACAGGTTTGAGGAGGGTGAAACGATTTTGAGCACAATGACCATGGTTATACCCAAAAAGAGGGCAACAACGCAAAGGATGACCAAGACAGTCAGTATGGGATGTTTTTTTTGTGCCATTTTTTAGCCGGAATTTCAAACATTCAGGGGGAAAGCCAAAGCGCTAAAGTGTTACCTTTTTCTAAGTTCAAGGAAGTCGGGGATTTTAACCCGTCTGAGTCGGGTTAGCCGCCCCGGCTGAATAATGTCCCAAGGCCATTTAACAGGGTAAACTCCGATTGAACAGGCTGCGCATGCAATGGGGCAATCAGGGCAGGCGGGAATACATTAAGTATTTTGAGCCCCGCCCATAGGCGGGAGAAGCCTGACGCCGAAATTGGGAAAAACAGCAGATTTTGGTCTGCGCTATTTAGTGGGGTCAGCGCCTTCAGATAGTGGTTCTCCAGAAGAACTGTCGGTGGTTTGGTCCTGGTTATCCGGTTCAGCCTCTGATTTCTCCACCTCGTGGGATCCCATATTCTCCGAGTCAGCACTTTCAGTCGGTGGTTCTTCGGTAGAGCTGTCAATGGTTTCGCCTAAGATATCCGGTTCCGGTTTGGATGTCCCCGCATCCTCATGCCCTATATCACTGGACTGGGCCTGCCGGTCAAGATTCATCATTTCTTCTCTCAGCAGCTCTCCTAAGTTGGATGTGGCTTCTTTGTGGTTATCCAAATAACTCCTGAAAATTTCCTTTTCATCGCCTTCTTCCAATTTTCGAATAGAAAGGCCAATTTTTTTGTCTTCGCTGGATACATTGAGGACCTTGGCCTGAATAACATCATCGACCTGGAATCGTGCAGTTGGGTTCCCGCGCTTGTCTTTGGCGATTTCGGAGATATGAACAAGACCCTCTATGCCTTCTTCGAGTTCGAGGAAGAGGCCGAAATCGGTCACATTGGTCACGGTGCCGGTCACCCGAGTGCCAGGTTTATACTTGCGGGGGATTTCGTCCCATGGGTCGGATGTCAGTTGTTTGATCCCTAATGAAAAACGCTCACTGTCCTTGTCAATATTCAAGACAACAGCCTGGACCTCCTGTCCCTTTTTGTAAACCTCCGAGGGGTGCTTTATCCTTCTGGTCCAGGAGATATCTGATATATGGACAAGCCCGTCAATACCTTCATCAATTCCAATAAAAATCCCGAAATCGGTGATATTCTTGATCTTGCCCTCTATTGTGGTTCCAACCGGATATTTCTCTTCAATTATATCCCAGGGATTCGGTTCAACCTGCTTCATCCCCAGAGAAATCCGCTTCTTGGCAACATCGATATTCAAAACCACGCTATCCACAATGTCACCAACATTTAATACCTGCGAGGGATGCCTGATTTTTCTTGTCCAGGACATTTCAGAGACGTGAATCAGACCTTCCACGCCTTCTTCAACTTCTATAAATGCACCGTAGTCAGTAAGGCTGACGACACGGCCCTGGATTTTAGTGCCCATGGTATACTTGTTTTCTGCCTCGGTCCATGGGTCGGGCGTCAACTGTTTTATACCGAGAGATACCCTTTCCCTTTCCTTGTCGAAATTCAGGACTTTGACCGCGATTTCATCTCCGACCTGGTGCATTTCCGAGGGATGGCCGACCCTGCCCCAGGACATATCAGTAATATGAACAAGACCGTCGATGCCTCCCAGATCGATAAATAGTCCATAGTCGGTAATATTTTTGACCGTTCCGGTAAGAGATGCTCCCTCCTCGAGATGCTTGAGGGTCTGCTGTCTCTGTGTCATTCTTTCGGCTTCTAAGATGGCACGCCGGGACAGGACAATATTACCCCGGCGCTTATTATATTTTACGATTTTAAACTCATGTTCTGCGCCCACTAAGGCATCCATATCCCTTACAGGCCTCAAATCGACCTGGGATCCGGGCAGGAATGCCTGGAGACCGATATCTACAGCGAAACCTCCCTTGATCCGGGATATAATCGTGCCTTTAATGGTCCCGTCGTTTTCGTAAATATCCTTAATTTCATCCCATATTTTGATTTTGGCCGCTTTTTCCTTGGAGAGAATTATGGTGCCGTCATCACTCTCTCTCCGCTCAAGAAGCACTTCCACTCTGTCACCGACCTTAGCCGTCAAATTGCCCTCAGGGTCTATGAACTCATGGATGCGGATCTGCCCCTCTGATTTATAACCGATATCAACTAAGATATATTCCTTGTCTATTTGAACGATTTCCCCCTTGATAACCTCGCCCTCCTGGATGGGCTTCAGGCTGTCTTCGTACAGCTTGGAAAAGCTGTCCTCTTCCTGCTCCTGAAGATCATCTCCTGCCTCAACTACTTCCTCGGCGGATTCGTCCCGGATTGGCTCCTTCTGGTCGTCCTCGATGTTCGTGTCCTCATTTTCAGTTTCAAATATCTCGTTTTCGGTTATGCTGTGTGTTAATTTTTCCATCAAGCCCAATACCCCCTACGTTATTTTGCATGGTTGTAATTGTTTAACCTAAATCTATTATCAAACATTTAACTCACATTCAACCATTTATTTAAAAAGATTGGCCTATATTAGTGTCTGCACAATATCTTGGGGTCTTTATCCCCTAACCCCCGTATCGAGTACGGGGCAAGCCCTGCCCTCTCCCCTTGTCTCCGGCTTGGAGAGGGGAAAGGGTTTGGGTGAGGGGGAATTCTGTCCTACCCCAGATTTTTGAGCTGTCACCTGTATTATTTCGACTTTGATGGACTCGTAAAAAGTCGCTTCGCGCCTTTTTACGACTTTATTAACTTCAAACGCCCTGTTATCTCTTCAACGACCTGTTCCGGCGTCAATTGTGTCGAGTCGATTATCTTAGCATCTTCAGCGGGTTTCAATGGGGCTAATGACCGCGTTTTGTCATTCTTATCCCTTTTCTTAAGTTCCGATTCCACGATCTCCTTTGAAACGGATTCTCCCCGTCTCAACCTCTCCCTGTACCTTCTCTCCGCCCTGACGTGGGGAAGGGCTGTGAGGAAGAATTTGTGTTCGGCATCGGGAAAGACCACGGTTCCCATGTCCCTGCCTTCGGCCACCACCTTTAATCCCCTGGCCATCTTCCGCTGAAGGTGGGACATGCCTTCCCGAACTTCTTTAACCGCCGAGACCTCAGAAGCAAACATGTCCATCTCAGGACTCCGGATTGCCAAAGAGATGTCTTCTGTACCCAGAAACAATTTCGGCGGGTCTTCATCTGTCTTGAAATAGAGATCCATGGACCTGATCAGATCACCCAGTCTTCTGCCATGGTCGGGGCTAATACCCCTTCTTTTTGCTGCAAGTGCTACCGCGCGATACATGGCCCCTGTATCTAAATAAAGAAAATTGATTTTCTTTGCCAGGGCACGGCTGATAGTGCTTTTCCCGGACCCTGCGGGACCGTCAATGGTTATGATTTTATTCACTTGACGAGCTCTTTGAGCTTTTTCGCCTTTTTCTTCACATCCATAGCCTTTTTTACACCGGGAACCTGTTCCAGGACCTTATCTACAATTTTTGTCTCTAAATTTGGGGGAGGATCCTCTTTTTTTGAGGACGCATTGTCAGTGTCCTGTCCTTCGCCGGCAGTTTTCTTAGGACTCAGTTCTTTCTTGACGTTTTTAAATTCCCTGATAGCCCCTCCCAGGCCTTTCCCGATTTCAGGAAGTCTCTTAGCGCCAAAGATCAAGAGAACGATCACTGCAATAATGATTAATTCAGTGGGACCAAGACCGAACATATTTTACTCCATCAAGGGTTTTCAGAAGCTATCCCGTTTCGCACGACTTATATTGAATTGCCAGGCAATTTTGATATAGCCGCCAAAAGGCGCAAAATACACAAAAAAACATTATATGTTGTGATATCAACCAGTTGTGCCCCTCAGAGACATAGACTTGGATTTTTTAAGAGCCCATCAATTTTATTGCTTGAAAAAATTCGGGGGTCGGAAATGTATCATTTGCTCCCAACTCAATTATCTTGATTCCTTGGGACTCAAAAAGTGCGGCAGTTACGCCGATTCCCGTGCCCGACGGTTTGTCACAATAGGGTGTTTTGAGGCCACAGGAAGGACTCCTCTCTTTCATGATTGCAATGGAACTGCCTGTTAATCGGGTCAACTTTAATGCCTCCTCCGCACCTTTTTTGAAAGCGCCGGTCACATCTTTACCCTCACTATCAACGAGCTTTGCACTACCCGAGAGGATATCCTTGCCGTCACCCCCTATTATATTGGCAGCCGCTCTGGGGGTGGGAAGTCCCCCCATTTGTTCCGGGCAGAAGGGCGTGAAACGACGGGACGCCACAAAATCCACTAAATCGAGGCAGATGCTGTGCCTGCCATCATACCTGCAATGGATGCCGAGGAGACAGGCGCTGATCATTATCGGAAAATTGTATCTAAACGTGATAGATAACCATAAAGTAATTTAGGTTGTCAGGTTCAAGGTTCACGGTTAGTTGCCGTCTCTTCATAATGGCCTATGTTCATCGTTTTTTAACCTTGAACCGTGAACCTCTGAACGTTGAACCTGATTTAAAATAAAACTAATCCGGTTCATCCTGTCAATTCTGTTAAAAAAGACAGATGAGCTCTTACCTTTTCAACTTGTGGCTTACAGCCCCGTGAATTGAACGGATTCCTCCTCTTCATTCCTTGATTCCACCACGCCTATGTGGTAGGCGTTCTCCCCCATGGCTTTCAGCCTCAAGAGTATTTCGCTGGCTTCCTCGTCGCTAACCACAACCATCAGGCCAATGCCGTTGTTAAAGGTTCGCAGCATCTCCATGTCCGAAATCCGGGCTGCCTTTTGAAGGTAAGTGAATATGGGTGGAACCGTCCAGCTTGTTTTATCAATGACCGCCTTGCAGGCCTTTGGCAGGATCCGGGGGGGATTGTCGATGAGCCCGCCCCCCGTGATGTGTGATACACCATAGATCCGGAAGTCACGCCTAAGATTACTGATTGTTCTGGCGTATATCCGGGTGGGTTCCAGGAGTTCTTCCCCAAGGGTCCTGCCGAAGTCTTCCACATAATCTTCCACGGACATCTTCAATCCTTCAAAGAAGATCTTGCGCACCAGGGAATAGCCGTTACTGTGGAGACCGCTTGACCCGATTCCAATGAGCTGGTGACCGACTGCAATCTCGGAACCATCTAAGAGTTCCTCGTTATCTGCCACTCCGACTACAAAGCCGGCAAGGTCGTATTCTCCTTCGGCATAGAAATCGGGCATTTCAGCGGTCTCACCTCCGATGAGGGAGCAATTGGCTTCTAAGCAGCCGGCGGCAATGCCCTTTACAATCTCCTGTGCCTTGTCCACATCCAGCTTTCCCATGGATATGTAATCCAAGAAAAAAAGCGGGACGGCCCCTTGAACCATTATGTCGTTCACGCTCATTGCAACCAGGTCGATACCGACCGTATCGTGTTTGTCAAGCATGAATGCAATTCGCAGTTTTGTCCCCACACCATCTGTGGAACTCACAAGAACGGGATTCTTTAAATGCTCCACATTAAGGGAGACTATACCGGCAAATCCTCCTATATCGGTTATGACGCCGGACTTAAAGGTTTTGCCAACTACAGGCTTCAGGAGTTCCACGAGCCTGTTTCCCGCATCGATATCCACGCCTGCCTCGGCGTAGTGATTTTTTCCCGCCACCTTTTTTTTTGCCATATTTATTAGATCCCGCCTATTTAATTAGTGCTCATTCAAAAACTAACGTTTTTGGATTGGCGCTATTAGCCATCAACTTTCGGCTTTCAGCAATGGACATCAAATCAAGATGTCGGCTGATCGCTGAACGTTGAACCCTCCATCCGGAAATTGTTTGTTTCCGGATGGACATTCGTTATAGAAAAAACCATGCTAAAGCCCTATTTTCCGGGCCAGTCAAAGATTCCCGCTTTGGAATGTGCCCGACTCCGGTACTCCACCACTGCTTAAGCCATTGAAATTCCAACAAAGCAAATGCCCTCGGGAAAATTAAAACCAGGGTATCTACGCCTGAACTTTGTATTTTTATTATCTGCCGGTTTTATTGTCAACCTTTTCTCTTGTCACTCAAAACGCGATTTGGTAAGGGATGCAAATGATTACGCCACCTGCGAATCACCTAAGGCAAGACCCTGAACTCGGTCGACCTCTCACCTCTTTGAAAGGTATAGGGATAAAGCGGGCCGAACTTTTGGCCCAAAAGGGTCTTCATACGGTCCGTGACCTCCTGTTTTTTACTCCCATTCGCTATGAAGACAGGAGCCGGATAGTGCCTATTGAAGAAACAGGGGAGGACTCGGCCGTATTTGTCAGGGGCCATGTGATTTCAGCCGGGGAAGAGAGATTTTTCCGCCGCGGAAAGCGTTTGTTCAGGATCATCATAGAGGACCAAACCGCTGCACTGGACCTTTTGTGGTTTCAGTACAGGAAGGCCCACTTGAGCGGGCTTACCCATCCAGGGATGGAACTTATGGCCTTCGGAAAGATCCAAAGAATGAAAGGGAAGAGACAGATGATTCACCCTGACATTACCTTACAGGATAAAGTTAAGGATAAAGAGGTCCTGGGGCTATATCCTGTTTACTCAATGATCAATGGGATTTCCGGTCAGGTTTTGAGATCCGTGGTAAGACAGGCCCTGGATTTATACGAGGATGCCCTGGTTGATATTATTCCGGGGGAGATAACCGCTCGCCTTGGATTGCCGGGAATTGCAGATACCATCCGATCCGTTCACTTCCCCCCTTATGGGTCATCAGCTGATCATTTTAACCGGTTCGAGACAAAGTATCATCAAAGGCTTATTTTTGACCGTTTTTTCCACGTCATGCTCAATATCGCTTACAGGAAAAGATCCCGGGCCATGCGGAAAGGCCCGGTTTTTAATATCCCCAAAGACCTGGACCAAAGGCTTGAAAAAATTTTTCCGTTTCGCTTTACGAATGAACAGGCCAAGGTAATCAAAGAGATTCTCAAAGACCTGAGCGGGTCCGGGCCAATGAATCGTCTGCTTGAGGGAGATGTGGGATGCGGCAAGACAGTGGTAGCTGCAGTAGCCTCTTACGTTACGACACTCAATCACTGGCAGGTGGTAATAATGATCCCGACCCAGGTCCTGGCCCAACAGCACTACGCATATTTTAGAAGCCTGTCTGAAAGTATGGGTTTTCGCCCTGTTCTTGTGACCGGAGCCCTTAAAGGACCTGATCGCATGAAAATCAATAAAAAAATCAGGGATGGAGAGTTCAATCTGATTATAGGGACCCAGGCCTTGATTCAGAAGGATGTGTCGTTTAAGAGGCTGGGCCTTGTAGTGATTGATGAGCAGCATCGTTTCGGGGTCAGACAAAGGGCCTTATTAAACAAAAAGGGGATGAACCCCCATCTGCTTGTCATGACCGCAACGCCGATCCCCAGGACACTGGCCATGACCGTGTACGCCGACCTTGAAATATCCGTGATTAAAGAATATCCGGAGGGACACCTGCCGGT
>DAOUXC010000267.1 GCA_030666795.1 Desulfobacteraceae bacterium | reverse complement strand
TAACAGGGTAAAATATTTGGGATTTGATATTTGGAATTTAAATAAGCCAATAAAACTTCAACAAAGCAAATCCCCGCTGGGGATAACCAAAGCATGATCCTCCCTCCCGTCCTTAAGCCCTGGGGTGAAGGCGGTGCCGGCATCCTTTAGAAATGAAAGCCGGGAAATGAAGGTCTACGATTATAATACTCAAGGGGTACGAAAACGCTAATGCCCATTTCTCATAGGAGTTCAAGGGGTTAGGCTCGACCTCGATCGGCAGGCCGATTTCTAAAAAACCTTGACAAAATGCTTTTAAAAAAATAAGTTCCAAAACTTTATGTGTCGGTTCGTAAACCGCAATGTCGATGAGGTGATAATGAGTTCAGAAGGTCTTATAACGATCGATGGTCAGGAGCTTATATATACGAAGGGTGAAACGATCCTCCGGGTGGCCCAGCGGAAAGGGATTTATATCCCTACCCTTTGTTACTTGAATGGTACATCACCGACCGGCGCGTGCAGGATCTGCCTTGTGGAGGTGGAAGGTGCCAGAAACCTTGTGGCATCTTGCGCGACACCCGCGGCCCACAACATGGTGGTCAGGACGGATACACCGAGGGTGATCAAGGCAAGAAAAATGAATCTTGAGCTACTCCTCGCTTCGGGTCATCATTACTGTGCCACGTGTGAAGCGGACGGGGATTGCCTGCTTCAGAAACTGGCGTATGAGTATAAGATCGAGATTGTCCGTTATCCTGAAAGTTCCACAAAATATGAGACCGAGGTAAACTCCCTTATCACTCGGGATTTTTCCCGGTGCATATTATGCGGGCGGTGCGTTCAGGCATGTAATGAAGTGCAGGTGAATCAGGCAATCTCTTATGGATATCGTGGAACCGACTCAAAAATTGTGACAACGGGAGACAGGCCTTACTCCAATTCTGATTGTGTATTTTGTGGAGAATGTGTTCAGGTCTGTCCCGTGGGTGCGCTGATCTCGACACAGAGCCGTTTCAAGGGCAAGGCATGGGAGTTCCGAAAGGTTCGTACGACTTGTCCTTATTGTGGTGTGGGATGTCAGATGTTCCTGCACGTAAAAGAGAACGAAGTGGTTAAGGTGACAGGTGTTACGGATGTGGGTCCGAACTACGGAAGCCTATGTGTAAAGGGCCGTTTCGGTACGGATTTTATTAATGATCCGAACAGGCTTAAAAAACCACTTATCAGGGAAAATGGAAATTTCAGGGAGGCGTCTTGGGATGAAGCGCTGGACCTTGTTGCCAAAAAGCTGACTAAGATCAAGGCTGAAACAGGACCGGATTCCATTATGGTCCTGAGCAGCGCGAGAGTGACAAATGAAGAGAATTATCTGGTCCAGAAATTTGCAAGGGCCGTGGTCGGCACCAATAATGTAGATCACTGCGCAAGGCTCTGACATTCCTCCACCGTGGCCGGTCTGGCCGCAGCCTTTGGAAGCGGGGCCATGACAAACCCAATCGCGGATATTGAGAAGTCCGATGTGATATTGATTACAGGTTCAAACACCACGGAAAATCATCCTGTCCTGTCTTCCTATGTAAAGCGGGCCGTGACTTTAAAAGGTGCAAAGCTGATAGTGGTGGACCCCCGCAGAGTTCCGATTACACAGTTTGCCACGCACTGGCTGAGACAAAATCTCGGGACCGATGTCGCGTGGATCAATGGCATGATGCATGTCATTATCAAGGAAAAACTTTATGATGAAGAGTATGTCGACACCCGAACCGTCGGCCTGGATGAACTGAAAAAGGCCGTCCTAAAATACACTCCGGAATATGTGGAAGAAATCACGGGAATACCTGAGGATCAGCTTATAGCTGCTGCCCGCCTGTACGCGCAGGCCCCCGCAGCATCGATCCTGTATGCCATGGGCATTACCCAACACACCACCGGGACCGACAATGTCAAGTCTTTGGCCAATCTGGCCATGCTTTGCGGGAACGTGGGTGTACCGGGTGGCGGCGTCAACCCACTTCGGGGCCAGAACAATGTCCAGGGTGCCTGTGACATGGGCGCCTTGCCTAATGTGTACACAGGCTACCAGAGGGTCGCCGATCCGGCTATTCGCCTGAGAATGGAAACGGCGTGGGGTGTTGAAACTCTTCCCCAGCACGATGGCGTTCCCGTGACTGAAATTATGGAAAAAGCCTATGAAGGAACACTGAAGGGGATGTATATTGTCGGCGAAAATCCAATGGTATCGGATCCTGACCTGAACCATGCGGAGAAGGCCCTGGAAAATCTGGACTTCTTAGTTGTTCAGGATATATTCCTCACGGAAACGGCGCAAATGGCGGATGTTGTGTTTCCGGCCGCCTCATTTGCCGAAAAAGAGGGGACGTTTGTCAACACGGAAAGAAAGGTCCAGCGAGTGCGCAAGGCCGTGGAGCCCCCGGGAAAAGCGCAGGAAGACTGGAAAATTATCTCTGAACTTTCCAGGCGTATGGGATATCCTATGAATTATGAAAGCGCTGATGCCATTATGGAAGAGATTGCCCGGGTAACGCCCTCTTACTGTGGAATAGAATACGACCGGCTTGAACAGGATGGGATACACTGGCCGTGCCCCACAACGGATCACCCCGGGACACCCTGTCTGCACATGGATATGTTTACGTGCGGCCTCGGAGTGTTTCATGCCATAGAGTATATTCCCCCGGCAGAGATAACAAATGAAGAATATCCTTTATTTCTCACCACGGGCCGTGTCCTTTACCAGTACCATACAGGTAGCATGACAATGAAATCACCAGGTTTGAACGAACTTGCACCCGAATGCTTTGTTGAAATTTCGGCCGATAATGCTGATGATTACGGCGTAAGGGATGGAGATGTACTAAAAATTTCATCAAAAAGAGGCGAGATTAAAGCAAAGGCAAAGCTATCGGACATGGCAGTGAAAGGCTCTGTCTTTATCCCCTTTCACTATGCACAGGCCGCTGCCAACAGGTTGACCAATGCGGCTCTTGACCCTACGGCAAAGATTCCGGAGTACAAGGTATGCGCGGTGCGGATTGAAAAACAAGGGGGCGATGATAAATGAACGGAGAAATTGAACGGAATCCTCACCTTACCCCCGAGGTTATGGTAAAAGTAGATGAGTTGATCGATCATTACAGGAACAGACAGGTTAACCTTATCCCGGTACTTGAAGAATGCCAGGACATTGTTGGGTATCTGCCCGTTGAACTCCAGGAATACATCGGAAGGGGCCTCAATATTCCGGGTAGCACTGTATATGGCGTGGTAACTTTTTACTCCTACTTTTCCATGGTGCCCAAAGGGCGGCATGTCATAAAGGTGTGCATGGGCACGGCATGTTATGTGAGGGGTATCGGCGAAGTGCTGAACCGTATCAAGTCGCTGTATAAACTGGAGGTGGGATCCACCACTGAAGACATGCGATTTTCACTCGAAGCGGTGCGTTGTCTCGGTGCCTGCGGACTGGCACCCGTAATTGTCATTGATTCGGACACGCACGGCGGAATAAGCCCAGATCAGATTTCAGAAATATTGAGTCGTTACGAATAATTTTTCGGACTGAGACTCATGCGGCAAATCCGGAGGTATCTTGATGCCGAAAATCACTGTGGGAGATCTACAGTCTCTTAAAGAAAAAGGCAGGGTTGACATTGCCATTCGAAGGGGAGATGCCTTTGATGCCCTTACACCAGACGAACGGATGGCAAAACACTTACTCCTTTGCGATGGTACCGGTTGTCAGGCAACCGGTAGCGCCAACGTAAAAGACGCGCTCAAAGAGGAGATAGACAGGAGAGGGCTCGGTGACAAGTGCAAAATCATAGAAACGGGATGCAACGGCTTTTGTGCGCAGGGACCGGTTATGGTCGTCCAACCCGACGGGATTTTCTACCAGAAATTGAAGGCCGACGATGCTGCTGAAATTGTTGAAGAGCACCTTATAAACGGCCACTTTGTTGAACGTTTGATGTTTGTTGATCCAGCCACCAAAAAGTCGATTCCACGTCTTGCCGATATTCCCTTCTTCTCTGAGCAGGAACTCATAGTTCTCAAAAACAAGGGGATCGTCGACCCTGAGGTCATTGATGACTATATAGCTTTTGATGGTTACTTCGGCGCGGCCAAAGCCCTCCTGGAAATGACGCCCCAAGAGATTATTGCGGAGGTCAAAACCTCGGGCCTCAGGGGACGGGGTGGTGCAGGTTTTCCGACCGGGCTCAAGTGGGAATTTGCCTCGAAATCAACAAATGATGTGAAATATGTGCTATGCAACGCCGACGAAGGAGATCCCGGTGCCTTTATGGACAGGAGCGGTCTCGAATCTGACCCCCATGCGGTGCTCGAGGGAATGATCATCGCGGCCAAGGCCATCGGGGCACATCAGGGTTATATATACTGCAGGGCCGAATATCCGCTCGCGGTCAAAAGACTCAACATTGCAATCACACATGCACTGGACTACGGGCTTCTCGGCAAGGACATCCTGGGAAGCGGATATGACCTTGATTTAGAGATATACCAGGGCGCAGGGGCCTTTGTGTGCGGAGAAGAAACCGCCCTTATGCGGTCCATAGAGGGGAAGCGGGGCATGCCCAGACCCAGACCGCCGTTTCCCGCTCACCAGGGACTTTTTCAAAAACCCACCGTTCTCAACAATGTGGAAACATACGCAAATATAGCACAGATCATCCTTAAAGGTGGCGGCTGGTACGCCGGAATAGGTACGGAAAATAGCAAAGGCACCAAGGTGTTTGCGTTGACAGGGGACGTCAAAAACATCGGTCTTGTTGAAGTTCCCATGGGTACACCCCTTCGGAGTATCATCTATGACGTGGGCGGAGGGATCATGGGCAAGAAACGGAAATTTAAGGCCGTTCAGTTGGGTGGCCCTTCCGGTGGCTGCGTACCTGCCGAGTTTATCGATACTCCTGTGGATTTTGAGTCCATCGTTAAGGTGGGTGCAATCATGGGGTCGGGTGGTATGATTATCATGGATGATCACACCTGCATGGTAGACATGGCCCGCTTTTTTATGGATTTTATACAGGATGAGTCCTGCGGCAAATGCACACCCTGCCGCGAGGGGACAAAGCGGATGCTTCAGATCCTGGAAAAGATCACTGACGGAAAGGGTGAGCCCGGTGACATCGAACTCCTTGAAGAGCTTAGTGAAGGAATCAAGGACGGGGCCTTGTGCGGACTGGGTCAGACCGCTCCAAATCCTATCCTATCAACCCTTCAGCACTTTCGGGATGAATACGACGCCCATATTTATGAAAAAAGATGCCCGGCAAAAAGGTGCCCGGCCCTCCTGAAGTTTGAAGTGGATCAAGACGTGTGTATTAAATGCGGAATCTGTTACAGGCATTGTCCCGCCGATGCCATTG
>DAOUXC010000360.1 GCA_030666795.1 Desulfobacteraceae bacterium | reverse complement strand
TCCCTGGTTACATCCACCATGCCTTCCAATATGACCCAGATCCATCTGCCGTGACCACCCTCTTTTACGATTCTCCCTCCATCAAAAAAGCTATCTTCACTAATGACATAAACATAGTCCACTAAAGGGCCTTTAATTGCGGGCAGAGCCCCGCTTTTTCCATTTTTTGTTTGCCCTGCTTGCGCGCCGCGCTCGCCGGGCAAGTGCGTGGGCCCTGTTTTTTCGATCAACCCATCGTCCAGCATCCTCAAGGCGTCGAGTATAATCTGCATCCGGCTGTTGTTAACCACACGCCCAATTTTAATTTTCTCTTCAAAAAATTCGAATCTTCCTTCAGACCACCCAAACAGGGCATAAATGGCGTCCAGACCGCTAGTAGCCCCCATGGTGGCATTGATAGGTTCACCCTTATCAAAATATACGACGCCGGGGTTCGGGGCATACTGGCTTGTAATTTGTAGCCTGCCGGTGCTGTTATTCGAACCAAGGGTTTGAAAGATATCCGGCAAACTTATAAAACTCAAGGCACCTGCAAACACAACTTTATTATCCATGTTATTCCTCTACCCCGCCCATTTCAGTTCCTTTTGGAGTTCAAGCAGCGTCAGCTTCATGCATTCCTTCAGGGTTGGCCACACACCGGTTCCCTTGACAGCGCTTGCAGTAAAAGACGGCACCTTCAGCTTGCTGTTCAGGTCTTGCTCCAGGACATCTTCAGGCAAAATGGGAAAACCCTCCTCGGCAAGATCTCGCTTGTTGTATTGAATAATCAGGGGAAGTTTGAATATACTGTGGCCCTGCTCTTTAAGGTTTCCCTGTAAATCCTTTAAAGACAACAGATTGGCTTTCCTGCGCACCTCGAGAGAATCTGCAACAAAGACGACGCCGTCAACACCCTTTAGGACCATTTTCCTGGTGGAGCTGTATTTTTGCTGGCCCGGTACCGCATAAAGCTGCATCATGACATCGCAGCCCCTGATTTTACCCAGACCCATGGGCAGAAAATCAAAAAAGAGTGTGCGGTCGCCTTTGGTGTCAATGGAAACCATATCACCCGATGTAGTTTTCTTGAACGCCTTGAAAACGTATTCCAGGTTAGTGGTTTTCCCGCAACGCCCCGGGCCATAATAGACTATTTTGCACTCAATGACCCTCTCTTTAAAATTGAAATTAGCCATAATTCAATTATACGGGAATTTTCTCTTTTCTAAAAATATAACAGCTCAGTTAATAGCGGCGTTAGTCGATAATGCCTCGAAGGGCGACGGTCATTATTCAAAAGATGTCCCCATGAATTCGAGTTCCCCAATCAGGGTTAATCAGCATTAATTGCTATTTCCAACAAATAGTCCCCTTGCTTTGGGCCATCCTTTATCTCTGTTTTTCCGAAAAGAACGCCGTTTGCCCTGAAAAAGCCTATGGGCGAGAAGCACTGGATGTCCGATAACTCCATGCCGGTCTTAAACGAATCCAAAAGGTCTTTCCGTCTTGCCGGAATAATAACGCTCACACTGTTCCCCGACTGAAAAGTAACGTCGAACTCAACGGTTTCGCCTTTCAGGGGGCCACTCTCCAATTGAATACTGATCGAAGACAGGTCGAGGACGGCATCTCCCTCTTCGTCTTCTTTGCCGGCTTCAGCAGGCGCTTCGTCCAACTTCGGGAGTTCGGCCTTGATACCTTTCTTTCCAAATGTACTATTAAGAAATGCTCGAATCTGTTTCAGTTGTGGCCTTGACAACGACTCGCGAGAGACCCACTGGCTGAATTGAGCAACTGCCGCATCCGCTGTTGAAAAGGACAGGAGACATGTAATAATGTTCTTGGCCACAACGACAGGCAAGATCCCTTGTCTTAGCAGTTTCTTAAATTGCTCTAAAGCCTGTTCATATTGTCCAAACTTGGCTAAAGCTACGGCCCCTTCAATGGCCGCCTTATCTTTATCTTTAGAAAATGAAAACCTTTTTCTGATTAGATTGTGCTGAGATTCAGAAAGTTCAGGGACCTCGGGGGCCTCATCAATTTCAGTCAGCTTTTCCTCCACGGCCCTCATTTTTTCCCGAACCGCATCCAGCAATTTCTCACGATTACCGAGTTGTCTGCTACTTTCGATAATTTGAAGAACGTTAAGATATTTGCCTTTAGATTGAGTTAAAAGGCTTTGTTTTTTGTAAAGCTCAGCCTCTTTTAGCAAAGATCTTATTCGGTCTTTGTCGGACATTTTTTATGCCTTTGCCCCTAAAGTTAACACGATTATTTTATAGAGCGTAGTATTATGTAGATAAAATCAGGAATTGTCAATTGTGATCAGCTATTCAGCAAAAATTACGGTGAGATACCCGAGGTTTTCGTAAGGAAGCTCTGGCCCGGCCTCCGGCTCGGAGTGCGCGACTTTCCCTAGGGCAGAGATGCTGCGACCATATTTCTTCGGAACCGTAGGGTGCAATACGGAGTCAGTCCCATCCGTGTCCGGGCCAAGGGCTTTATGTGCGGCCCTCCTGGTGTTTTACTAATTCGCGGCCAATGAAAAGGTGACCACTCGGGAATCGCCCCCTGAATAGGTATCACCCTTGACGATCTGGCTACCTAATCTGACCTTTTTGCCTATCAGGCTCATGTCCGCGTCATCAGGGTTGATATCCACCAAGTTTCCCATGACCCAGGCCCCTTCATCTATTTCCGCCATGGCAACCACATAGGGAGGGGTAAAGCCCTCTGGCGGCACACGGACAACCGTAAAGGTGCGCAGGGTGCCAAATCCTTTTATCTCGGTTATGCTCAGGTCGGACCCGTTACATTCCCGGCACAGGGACTTGGGCGGAAAGGTCACGGCGTCGCACCCGTTGCATTTGAGACCCAGAAGCTTCCCCTTTTGAAGGCCCTGCTGGTATTGATCATAAGTAAGCTTATAGTCCATTTTTAACTCCTCAGGATAATATTACATATTGTTCCGAAATCCCCTCCCAGGGTGTCAACCAGACCAACCCGGGCGCCTTCAACCTGTCGAGGCCCGCTTTCTTCCCTGAGCTGTTCTACAATTTCCGTTACCTGCGCGGCCCCGGTGGCGCCGATTGGGTGCCCCTTGGCCTTGAGACCCCCCGATGGGTTGACCGCCACCTTACCCCCCAAATATGTCTCTCTTTTGGTGGC
>DAOUXC010000211.1 GCA_030666795.1 Desulfobacteraceae bacterium | reverse complement strand
GGCGAAGCGAACGAAACGAAGAGAATATGCCGTCTCCCTGCCTATGGGATTTCACAATGTAACCTGAAATGGAAGACAGGATTTTCGAATATTAACTCCCTGAAATTATTAGGGGCAAATTGAAATATCGATTAATTTTGACAGTAATGATCGGAGGTGAAAGATGAAAGTAAGCAGGGTCTCCGAGATGAGGCAACTGGATGCTACGGCCATAGAAAAATTCGGAATAAAGGACGAACTCCTGATGGAGAACGCCGGGCAGGCGGTCTACTTCATTATCCTAAATGAATTCGGCATAAAAAACAAAAAGTTCGTGGTCTTCTGCGGCATAGGCAATAACGGGGGTGACGGGTTTGTGGTTGCCAGAAAAATCCATTCAAACGGCGGAGATGTCAGGGTTTATATCTTGGGCGATCCCGACAAATTCAGGGGGGCTGCCAGATTGAACATGGACATTGTATCCGCGCTGCCCATTGAGATGCAACGGTTGGAATCGGTTGCCTCCGTAAGAACAGAGGTGCTGCATGCGGACGCTGTAGTAGACGCCATATTCGGAACAGGCCTTGCGCGGGACGTAGGGGGCCTGTATGCGGAGGTCATCGAACTCATCAATAAATCCGGGAAGACCTTATTCAGTGTGGATATTCCGTCCGGGGTCCACGGGGATACGGGTAAGGTCATGGGCACGGCCGCAAACGCTGATTATACGGTCACCTTCGGTCTTCCCAAGATCGGAAACATGCTTTATCCGGGATACGAACTGTGTGGAAGATTATATGTCACACATATCTCTTTCCCCCCTTCCATGTACAACGCGGATGCCATTAAAGTGGAGATCAACCACCCTTCGAAACTCAGACCCAGGGATAAAAACGGTCACAAGGGGACCTTCGGGAACGTCTTGTTTGTGGCAGGCGCTTCCAGCTACTTCGGGGCCCCCTATTTTGCGGCCCTGTCCTTTCTAAAAACCGGGGGTGGCTATTCCCGCCTTGCCGCACCCGAATCCATGACACCGTTTATAGCCAACAGGGGAAGCGAGATTGTCTTCGTCCCCCAGAAAGAAACACCCTCCGGGAGCATCTCTCTTGAAAACAAGACCGCTTTATTAGAGCTTTCAGGGAAAATGGACATGGTGGTCTTGGGTCCCGGTATATCTTTAGACAGGGAGACCGGGCAGTTGGCAAGGGAACTGGCAAGGGAGATTGAAAAACCGCTGCTCATAG
Source organism: Desulfobacteraceae bacterium (assembly GCA_030666795.1). GTDB lineage: Bacteria > Desulfobacterota > DSM-4660 > Desulfatiglandales > Desulfatiglandaceae > JAIOSR01. The sequence continues at coordinate 5,503 of DAOUXC010000211.1, read as the reverse complement.
ACGGTGACGGCATTACGGCCCTGTGTGAAGATCTGGAGATCATAAAACAGAGAAAAGCGGAAACCATCCTGACACCCCATTTAGGGGAGATGTCCGGGATTACGGGTATGAGTGTCAGCGAAATAGACCTGAATAAAATAGATGTCCTCCAGCGCACGGCAAAAGACCTAAATGCAACCATTGCTCTGAAAGGCGCCCATTCGTTGGTAGGCTACCCGGATGAAAGGATTTTTATAAACATGTCCGGGAACTCCGGTATGGGCACCGCGGGTTCCGGTGACGTCCTTGCCGGAACCGTTGCCGCCATGTTCTGTTCAGGTCTGTCCGGAAAGGACGCTGTAAGGAAGGGCGTATTTATTCATGGATTAGCCGGGGACCTGGCCGCCGAAGATGAGGGGGAAGACGGCATAACGGCCCAGGACATTCTGGACTATCTCCCCCTTGCCATGAAGATGGACAGGGAAGGTCTTGATGAGGCATTTAAAGACCGGTACGCGGGGGCCCACATTATTTAGGAGCGAGTGAATGCCTGTTTACCTTGCTACGTTAACTCTGGTAGGCGTTAGCATGCCATCCAGTTCCTGCGGCCGGATCCTCACTAACAACCCCCTTTTTCCCGCATTGATATATATCTTCGGAAGACTCATGATAGATTCCTCAACGCAGACATTAAGGGGCGTTCTTATCCCAAAAGGAGATATCCCGCCCACAACATAACCGGTATGCCTGCCGGCCTTCTGAGGGTCGCAGGACCTGACCGTTTTTGTGCCCAAGGCCCTTGCAAGGGACTTGGTTGAGACTTCCCTGTCTCCATGCATGAGGATCAGGAAGGCATCACCATTTTCCCTTTCCATCACAAGCGTCTTGATGACGAGGTGTTCATCCACATTCAGCTCTTTGGCTGCAACCGCGGTCCCGCCCTTTTCTTCATACTTATAAGGGCATAAAGAAAAATCAATACCGCTTTTTTTCAATGCCCGGATGGCCGGTGTCATTGGAAATTTCTCTTTTGCCATGGGGCTTTTCCCTCTTGTTTAAACGTTTCTATAACTTCTCAAAAAGTAAGGGTAAGGCCATCTTCATGGATGGAGAGCCCTATTTATTGAGGATATATGCACTTCTCAACCCAACCTGCTATTCGATTCATCTTGTTATTATTAGAATTGCCGGGATGGGCTTGTCAAACTCAAAAATACCGGCTATCATTATTTATTTTTCCCGGAAAAACTGGGGAAATTATTTACTCATAAGGTCAAAGAAAATGGAAAAACCAACCGGACTATCAGACATCAGGGTTTGCGTAAAAGGCGGCGGAGACATCGCTTCAGGCGTGGCCTGGAGGCTTCACCAATGCGGGCTAAAGGTATTCATCACCGAGATCCCTCAGCCTATGGCGGTTCGACGAAAAGTGTCCTTCTGTGAGGCAGTCTATGATGGACAAGCCTTGGTGGAAGGTGTGGAAGGGTTGCTGATTCAAAAGGCCGACGATGTCTCTTCCGTGTGGGACAAAGGGAAAATACCTGTCCTTGTAGATCCCGAATGTGAGGCCAAGCATGTCATCAGACCTGACGTGATCATTGATGCCATACTTGCCAAAAAAAACATCGGAACGTCCATGAACGACGCTCCCCTGGTTATTGCCTTAGGCCCCGGCTTTGAGGCCGCAAAGGACGCGGATTTTGTGGTGGAAACCAATCGGGGCCACTACCTGGGCCGCCTTCTGAGTAAGGGTTTTGCCGAGCCCAACACCGGAGTACCGGGACCCGTTGAGGGCATTACCTCCGACCGGGTCCTCAGAGCGCCCGCCGACGGCCCATGGCAAAACAAAGTGGATATTGGAACTTCCGTGAAAAAATCGGACATCATAGGATACGTGGCAGGGGAGCCTGTACAGGCCCTCATCGACGGGGTGCTCAGGGGAATGATCCGTCCGGGGATCCCCGTCCGAAAAGGACTCAAGATCGGTGATATAGACCCGAGGGGCCAAAAGGGATATTGCTACTCTATCTCGGAAAAGGCCTTGGCCGTTAGCGGTGGCGTCCTGGAAGGTATTTTACAGGTTTGCGGACGTCCCGGTGCCTTTGGAAAGTCTACGGACTAAAGTCATGGCAAAATTCTTGAAGAAGAGAAACTGAATGGACGTTGACAACCTTTCCATAAAATGAGGTGTGATTTCCATGAGGATGCAATCCGTGTCGGCGACTACCGTAGCGAAGCGGGCCTGGCCGGCAATATAGGCCATCTCTCCAAAACACTCTCCATCGACAATGAGAGCGATTTCTTCGTCACCCTTCATGATTTTGAGCTTTCCACTCAGCACGACATAAAAAGTATCCGAGATTTCCCCCTCGGACACAACGACTCTGCCAACCGGGACTTTTATAATATTGTCCGGTGAGACCAGGTCATTGACCTGGTCCCTGGTGAAATTGTGAAAAAACGGGACATGATGAACATAATCCACGATTTCACCCGTTTCTTCATCCTTAACAATCCCTCTTAAGCCCCTTAAGGCCACTCTCAGTTCATCGGCAAAGGCCATACAGCTCTGATAGCGTTCTTTTGCGTCCTTGGCCAATGCCTTTTTGGTAATCTGGTCTAAGATTTCAGGGAGATCCGGCCGTACTTTTAGCATGGATTCAGGTTCTTTGTTTATGGTTTTGTACATGATGACATAACTGTTTTCGCCCGAGAAGGCCCTTTCACCTGTTAGAAGCTCGTACAAAATACACCCCAGCGAAAATATGTCGGCCTGGTTTCCCACAATACCGTCTTCCGCCTGTTCGGGAGACATATAACTGGGAGTCCCTATAACACCTAACTCCGCGGTCTTTCCAATCATCTGGGCAATACCGAAATCAGTGATTTTTATGGCGCCGTCCTTGTTCACCATAATATTTGAAGGCTTGATGTCCTTGTGGATAATTCCCTGTTTATGGGCATAATCGAGGGCATTGCATGCACTGAATACGATTTCCACTGCCCTGCTCAATGGCAGAAGTTCATCCTTGTGGCAGAACTTCTTAAGGGTGGGCCCTTCAATATACTCCAGTGTCAAATAGCAGAAATCCTTGTACACATCCGCATCATAGATGGCCACGATATTGGGATGATTCAGCCGCCCCACAGACTGGGCCTCCAAAAAAAATCGTGCGCGACTTTTATCCGAACTTGGTTGTGACATTTTAATCGCCACATACCTCTTGATATAGCGGTCCTTTCCCAAATAGACGGCAGCCGCTCCTCCTTGACCCAACTTGCGTATGATTTCATACCGTCCGACATCTGTTAAGTCTGCAAGGCCGGCAATAAATTCTTCATCAAAAGGAGTCCTTGACACTATGAGCTTCCCCCATACCCTGTAATACCATGCATGATAGTGGTTCGGTTTTTGTAAAGGGTTATAGAAATAGATTTTTTTTTGCGTGTCAAGCAAAAACTCGTGTTTAATGGTCGCCTCAAGTTCCCTTTTCTTGACAGCGTTGAGGCTATTTTCTATAGTTCAACCTTTTAGATGAGTATAGCAGTAACATAGTCGATGAGGGAGGACAACATGCGACCACTGACAGGAATAAAGGTGATTGAAATGGCTGGTCTGGCACCATCACCCTATTGCGGGATGCTACTTTCCGACTTTGGGGCCGACGTGGTGGTTGTGGACAGATTATCAAAAGGGGGACCGGAGATCCCCAACGTCCTGACCAAAAATCCTTTTGATCGGGGAAAGCGATCCATGAGGGTCAATCTGAAAAAGGGTGAGGGTGTCGAGATCGTTCGAAAAATGATTAGGGATTCCGATGTGGTCCTGGAACCCTACCGGCCCGGGGTCATGGAGTCATTAGGCCTTGGACCGGAAGAGGCATTGACGCTAAACCCCGGACTTATTTATGCCCGTCTCACGGGCTGGGGACAAAACGGCCCTTATGCAAACATGGCGGGTCACGATATCAATTACATTGCCCTGTCGGGGGCACTTTCCCTTTTTAAACGCAAGGGAGAAAAACCGCTCCCGCCCTGCAACCTTTTGGGCGATTTTGCAGGGGGCGGCATGCTCTGCGCCATGGGAATCCTGCTGGCATTAATTGAAAGAAACAACTCCGGCAAGGGACAGGTGGTGGATGCGGCCATGGTGGACGGCGCGGCCAACCTGGCCGTGATGTTCTACGGCATGCTTGCCAACCATCTCATGACCCTTGATATTGGAACCAATATGCTGGATTCCGGGGCCCATTATTACCAGACATATGAAACGTCCGACGCCAAGTTCATGTCCGTTGGCGCCATTGAGGGAAGATTTTACTCCGAACTGCTTGAGGGTCTCGGGCTCGATCCGTCCGAACTTCCCCATCAGAATGACATGCAGAAATGGCCGGAAATGGCCGGCCGTTTTACGGAAATCTTCAAGACAAAAACCCGGGATGAATGGACCGCAATCTTTGATGGGAAAGACGCGTGTGTTGCCCCTGTTTTGGGGTTAGATGAGGTAAATAAACATCCCCATAACCGGGAAAGGAAGCTGATAGTAGACATCGAAGACACGGCCCAGCCCGCCCCCGCCCCCAGGCTTTCAAGGACACCCGGAAAGGCAGTAAAACCTGCTGGTCCAAGGGGTTCTAATACACGGGAGATACTGGAGACGATGGGATATTCCAAGGAAGATATCGAGGGCCTTCTCGGTAACGAAATTGCCGAATAGGACACCTCTACCGAAATTTCATTTCTTCTTCCGTGGTCAGGTAGCGCAGTCCGAGGTGTCTCCGGCGAGTTTTGAAAGGGCGTGATCCAAAGCGGGCAATACAACGGAGAGGTTCTCCCCGGCACCCCTGGGGCTGCCGGGAAGATTGATGATGAGAGTGGCCTTTCTGACCCCGACTATTGCCCGGGAGATCATGGCATGAGGTGTCTTCTGAAGACTGGCCGCGCGCATGGCCTCTGCCATGCCGGGGACCTCGTAGGCTATTATATCCTGCATGGCCTGCGGTGTTACATCCGTTGGGCTGAGGCCGGTGCCGCCGGACGTGACGATCAAAGACAGGCCGTCTCTGTCAACCCATGAACAAAGCTTATCCGCAATGTGTTGCCGGTCATCCGGAACGATCTCTCTCTTGACAACGGAATATCCCTTCTCCTCCATGATCCTGACAAGGATATCCCCGCTCTCATCCTTTCTCAAACCCTGGGATCCCTTATCGCTGATCGTCAGGATACCCACGCTTATTGTGTAATCCATCCTGCTCCTGCTTTATTCGGCTTTATGTCCGGGGAAACTGGGATTTATAGGAAGTCCTTTTGAAAATCTAAAAACTTACTTAGAGGCATGCGGGGCTCTTTTCAAAGAGGCACATCTTTATCTCTACAATACATCTTTAACGCCCCAAAGTCCTTAACCCGTCGGCCTCCAACAGGCGGGACAGCCACACATAATAGGAGCGATGATTTAGGGGGCTGTCCAGTACCGAAGTGTAAAGAAGTCCAGCTGTTCCTCGAGCCACAGCAAGGTTAT
>DAOUXC010000106.1 GCA_030666795.1 Desulfobacteraceae bacterium | reverse complement strand
CCCCCTTATGATCTCCACCAATTGACGGATCAGAGTAGGGTTTATCCCTGCGGTGGGCTCGTCTAAGAGGATCATCTTCGGCTTGGCCATCAGGACCCTTCCGATTTCAAGAAGTTTTTGCTGTCCGAAGCTCAACATGCCCGCGAGCTGATCCGACATGGACGTCAGGCTGACAAGATCGAGTATTTCCATGGCCCTTTCCCTGCTTTCATTTTCTTCCCGTCTGACTACGGCCGGCCGAAAAAAAACAGAGGAAAGGCGTTCGCCTGCCTGATCAGGCGCGGCTGACAACAGGTTATCAAGTGTGGACAGAAAGGGTAAGACCCGGGTCTGCTGGAAGGTGCGCACCAGACCGATGCGGCTGATGGTATGGGGCTTTAGCCTGCTGATCAGTTTGTCTCCAAAATAGATGAGGCCATGGTCCAGACTGTAAAATCCGGTAATCATGTGAAACAGGGTGGTCTTGCCGCTCCCGTTCGGCCCGATGAGACCTGTTATACCGGTATTGTCCAATCTCAAAGAGATATCGTCAACCGCGATCAGCCCGCCAAAACCCTTTGTGACTTTCTCGATCCTCAGCATTGCCGCGACCCCCTGTATTCGGAGACAATCCCTTCCGGTCGTTTCAGCATGATCAGGATCAGCACAAAGCCATAGACCATCCCCTGAAGCGGGGCCACAAGACGGCCGAAATCCGCGGGTATGGGGAGAAATCTCAGGGCTTCCTGGAAAAATATAATGATAAAAGCGCCCAATACGGGACCCCAGTTTGTGCCTTTGCCACCGAGGACGACGCACAGAAGTACGAGGATGGTTTCGTTGAGCGTGAAATCGGAAGGGCTTATATAACTGATGTAATGGGCCCAGAGGCATCCTGCCAGACCGGCCAGGACAGAGCCCAGTATGACGGCCCTGATTTTCAGGGAAAGAACGTTTTTGCCCAGGGTCTGGGCCACATACTCATCTTCCCTCACCACCTTCAGGGCCCGGCCGAAGGGGGACGTGGCGAGGCGACGTCCTGTCAGGGCCACCAGCACGGTCAGCAGGATGCAAAAAATCAGGAACATGGGGAGCCCCGCGATCCCTTCTCCGATCCAGGAAGGGCGGGGGATGCCGGGCAACCCCATAGGGCCTTTGGTAAGCCAGCGCTCGTTGACGAAAAAGAGCCGGACCATTTCCGCGAAGACCAGGGTGGCAATACCGAAGAAATCCCCTGTGAGCCTCAAGGCGGGTATGGCAAGCAGCGCCCCCGCGACGCCCGCGGCAGCCATCCCGAGGGCCATGCTCAGGGACACGGGCAGACCCGAGAGACCCAGCAGGGCCGAGGTATAGGCACCAATACCGAAAAAGGCCACATGACCGAAATTATAGAGCCCCGTATACCCGAGTTCCAGGTTGAGAGAAATGGCAAAGATCCCGTAAATAAGGGCCACAATGAGAATGTGAAGCAGGTAATCCATGGACTATCTCACACCGGTCAGGACCCCGAAGATCCCCTTTGGTCTTAAAATAAGGAGCAGGAAAATCAGGGCAAAAGATATGAAGTCCTTGTACCCCGGGGAGAAAAAGGCGACGCCGACATTTTCGGCAATGCCGATAAAGAGACCGCCCACCAGGGCCCCCCATACATTGCCTGCCCCGCCTAACAACACCGCGGCAAAGGCCTTTATCATATTCGTCATCCCCATCACGGGCTCAAGGTTAGTATCAAGGGCTAATAAGAACCCACCCGCGCCCGCAAAAAGAGAGGCTAATATCCATACGGTCAGGCTCACTTTTTTCATGTTGATTCCCATGACAGCCGCTAATTCCATGTTGTCGGCCACGGCCCTGAGCGACTTTCCAAGCATGGTCCGGGTGAGCAGGAAATAGAGGGCGCCTAAAAAGAAGACCGCTGCGCCGATCATGAGAATCTGTGTGGGTGTGATACTGAGTCCCGCGAACTGGATGCCTCGAACAGGTCTTATGCCATATGTCATGAGGTCCGATCCCCAGATGAGGCGGATCGTATTTCTCAGCAGGTAGGATACGCCAATGGAGGCGATCAGGAGCGTGATCCGGTTGCCGTGTATCAGGGGTTGATAAACATACCGGTCCTGCCCCACACCGATGGCCATGGTAACCAGCAGGGCGGGGAGGACCGCGAGGTAGAGGGGCACGGAGAACGGGGGATTTATAAGGAGGAGAACCAGATAGGCCCCCCAGGCGATGAGTTCTCCGTGGGCAAAGTTAATAAACCGGAATACCCCATAGACCATCGTAAGCCCAACCGCGAACAAGGCGTAGATAGACCCGGCAATCACCCCGTTCAAGACAAGCTGGGCATAATAGGTCATGGAGGACTCCCGTATTACTTATAGTCTCCGATCTTTCCTCCTTTGACGGTCCAGCGCCCGTAGGTGGCGCTGATATCCCCGTTGGCGTCAAAGGTCTTGTCCCCTGTCACGCCGATGTATCCTTTACTTGCTTTGATCAGGGCGGCCCGGATATCGTCGGGCGACATGGATTGTGCCCCCTTGAGGGCCTTGGCGGTGAGTTTGACCATATCGTAGTTGTACTCGCCGAATATCGGCATTTTTTTGCCGGGATATTTCCTGGCCCATGCCTCCTTGAAGGCCCTGTACTGGGGTGTTTCCTGTGAGAATGTGGGATAGGTCCCTATGACCCCCTCTGCCGCCCCGCCTGCCAATGCCACCATTTTGGGGGATTTTGAAGCGGAACCCATGAGCCACTGGACGTTGACCCCTGTCTCATATGCCTGTTTCAGCATGGTTGCGCCTTCCTTGATGTATGTTATGTTTACGACGGCCTTTGGCGATTCCTTTTTGATACGTAATATCTCACTCCGATAATCGGTTTTTCCTTCATCGTGGGCAAATTCGTCGATCAATTTACCCCCGTTTTTCAGGAATTGCTCTTTGAAGACCTCTGCCAGGCCGACCCCCCAATCATTGTTCACATAGGTAAGGACCACTTTCTTGTATCCCAGGTTATCTGTCAGCTCCGCGACCCCCTTACCCTGACCGAGATCAGAGGGAAAGACCCGAAAGACATAGGAGCCGCATGTGCTTATGGCGGATGCCGCGCTTTCCGCGCCAATGAGGATGACCTTGTTGTCCTGCGCAATGGGGCAGACCGCCAGGAAGTTGGAGCTGGCAGCCGGGCCGAAGATGACCGGGAACTTGTGTATGGCTATCAGCTTTTGTATGCCGGAGACCGATCCCTTTGATGTGGAATTGTTGTCTTCGAAGAGAATTTTCATTGGCTTTCCATTGATGCCACCCGAGGCGTTGACCTCATCCAACGCCAGGAGCATGGCCTGCTGGAACCCTTCGCCATAGACCGCCAGTTTCCCGGTTAGCGGTGTCACGGACCCGACCACAACCTCATTTGTTCCGGCAAGAGCGTACGCCCCTGAAAAGAAAAAACAGAAACCTGTCAACAAGAAAATGATCTTTTTCATAACTTCCCCCTTTGTCTGTTTGTGCTTTTGAAATAACTTTTGACGGAAATAACCAGGATATCGGCAGGATAAACAAAAGGCCTGTTCCGGTCAACAGAAAAGGATTTAAGGAATAGGTAGTCGGGGACGCCCTTGATAAAGAGGACTAACTGCTTCGCCATGACAGTAAAGGGGGATGCCTTCAATAATCAAATAATTTGATGAAATACAATGGATGGTCTGGTAAAAAGTCCATCAACACGCCGGGGGAGGGGTAGCCCTCCTCGGGTGAGAAAAAGGCGCGGAGCGATTTTTTACGAGGTTATCACAATTATAAGAGTAAAAAAATGAGATATAAGGTCTTCATTTTTACACCCAAATTTTTTATCTTAAGGGATGAAGCCCTTACCCAATCATCGTTGTTTCGGAACATTAACGGATAAATCTTTTCAGAAAGAGACAAAGAACGTGATTTCATATGCAAAAAAAGGATAATATCGTGGAATTGACCTTTTGAAAAACCTTTAATAAAAGGAATGCGCCATGAGCATACTCACAGACATTAAACTCCTGATATACCGACGCACTCGAATCGTGGTCACGTTAGGACCCGCCTCCGGGGACGGCAAAACCATAGGGCGTCTGATCGAGGCGGGCGTGAACGTTTTCCGGCTGAACATGTCCCACGGCGAACAGGCCGGTCACCGGGAGACCTATACACGTGTGAGGGAGGCGGCAGGGAAACTCAATAAACCCGTCGCCGTGATGGCGGATCTGAGCGGACCAAAGATACGTGTGGGGGCATTTGAAGGGGGATTTGTGGAACTCAGGGGCGGGGATGAGGTCATTGTCACGACACGGGATGTGACCGGAAAATCCGGGTTGATCCCGTCCCAGTACGGGGCCCTCGCACATGACGTTGAGACGGGAAGCCGCATTCTTCTGGATGACGGTAACCTGGAGCTTCGCGTTCAGTCAATCGACGGCAGTGATATACGGTGCCTGGTGATCACGGGCGGTGTACTGAGCGACCACAAGGGAATGAACCTGCCGGGCGTCAGCGTGTCGGCACCCTCACTGACGGAAAAGGACCGAACCGATGCCAGGTTCGCCCTGGATCTTGGTGTGGATTTCCTGGCGCTTTCCTTTGTCCGGAGAGCCTCGGATGTGATTGCACTCGGTGAGCTGGTGAAGGAAAGCGGCAAAGCGGTCCCCATCGTGGCCAAGATAGAAAAGCCGGAGGCCCTTGAAAATATAGATGAGATCCTTAAAGAGGCTGACGGGGTCATGATTGCCAGGGGCGACCTGGGCGTGGAACTGCCGCCCCAGGCCGTTCCCTCGGCCCAGGATCAGTTAATAGATTTGGCACGTGCAAGCCGCAAACCTGTGATAGTGGCCACCCAGATGCTCGAATCCATGATCGATCATCCCCGTCCCACGAGGGCGGAGGTATCGGACGTGGCGAACGCCGTTCGGATGGGGGCCGACGCGGTCATGCTTTCAGGTGAGACTGCTGTCGGGAAATACCCTGTAGAGGCTGTCAGGATGATGGACATGGTCGCGAGACAGACGGAAGGCTATCTCTGGGGCCAGGGCGCGTTCGGTTCTCTTACCCGGAAATCGGATGCTGCCGGACCGATTCCCATTGAAGACGCGATTTCGGAATCCATGGCGCAACTCTCAAGGGATCTCCTGGTCCGGGCCATAATAGTCATATCCCTTACGGGCAGATCCATGGCGGTCATGAGCTCCTCCAGACCGGCCGCCCCCATCATCGGCATATCACCGGATGAACAGGCGAGCCGGGCCGCATGCCTCTTATGGGGCGTCATACCGGTAGCCGTTGATCCGGCCGATCTGGAGAATACCCAGGCGCTCGCCAGGAAAACGTCCCTGGACCTGGGTCTGGTGGAGGAGGGCCAGAGCATCCTTGTGGTACAGGGCTTCAGCAGCGATCCGGAAATGAATACACCCAGCGTCACTGTCGTGCCTGTATGAAACCGAAAAAGGGTCCATGCCATGTCTGAGTCTCGATAATCCGGTAAGCGGACCGGGAAATACAAAATGGCAGACAGCGGAAGGGTGATGGTGATAAACTCTCCCGCGGTCCGGACCTGCGGGATGAGATGCGCGAGAAACGGTGATCCACAGATTGTATCGACAATAACAGGATAGAAGAAGTGCACCGGAAGTCTATCAGGAATCAAGTGCGGACCCCTTATATGGATAACTTTTATTTTGCGTTCAAGACAGATGTCGGCGGAGATTCGACGGAAAAAGGGGATTCCTTTTTGTGTAAGGACGGCCTCTTTATTGTGATAGGGGGTCTGGGGGGTGGACATTTCAGAGATATAACTAAAGAGCGGGCCTGCGAGGTGATATTCAATTCTTTTTTCAAAAACCTTTCCGAAATTCATTCACCTGATAAAGCGCTTATGTGCGCCTTAAATGATGTCAATAGTGAGATCCTTAGAGAAAAAACAGAGAGAAGACATGAGATGGCACCCTCTGTCAGTGTCGCTTATATCGTTGATAATATGATGTTCTTTACCCATCTTGGGGATTCGCGAATATACTCTCTTCGTGGCAAACAACTGGCTCAACTTACCCGGGATCATACAATCCTTGAAAAGGAGACATACGTAGAACAAAGATTGCATGATACCCGTCCTGCACAAGCCCATACAGAGGGCCTCGGTATCCGTGAAAGACCGGATATCAAGATAATAAAGTTCGCCCTCCAACAAAAAGACCTGATCATCATGACCACTGAATGTCTGACAAAACGGGTCTCCGACAGGGAGATCCTCAGGTTGTCCTTGAAGATAAGGAATTTGAAAAAGTTTTGCAGCAGACTGATAGAGGAGGCCAGAAGAAGGGGCGAAAAAAACAATATAACGGTCGGTGTCGTGAAATATGATAAATTTTTCAGGGCACAACTGAAAAAGATCACGGCCATTTTTGTCGCAGCGCTACTCATTATTTCGGTCATCGTAGGATATGATGCACTGAAATACGGCCTGAAAGGGACCGAAGATTATGGGGATGAAAATATCAAGACTGTAGAGGAAACCCCGGTCAGACAGAAAGAATCTCTCTTGGTCAATAAAATAAAGGTGCCACCGGGGCATCAGGTCAAAACAGGCCAAACTGCGAAAAAGAGCAAAAAGCAGAAAGACACGGTACAAAAAATTCCAGAGCATAAGGCTATAGTAAAAAAGATTCCGAAGCATAAGGCTATAGTACAAAAAATTCCAAAGCGGAAGGCTACGGTACAAAGGATTCCAAAGCGGAAGGCAGTGGCCACATCGTATGACGAAATATACGCGTTCATTAATACATGGAAGAAAGCATGGGAAAATTCCGCCGGGCTGAAAGGTGAAATTCAAAGATACATGACCTGCTATTCGAATGCTTTTGTCTCAAAAGGACTGCGTAAAAGCGGGTGGAGACATGACAAAACGGTAAAGGGCAGGACAAAACGCTGGATACGTATTAAATTAAGGGATATTAGAATTGTTGAATCTCGATCAGACAATCGAGTGGAAGTCAGGTTTTTACAGAATTACAGGTCCTCCAACTATTCGGGAAGTTCCAGGAAAAGACTTTTATTGATAAAAGAGAGAACAGGTTGGAAGATTCTCGCTGAAAAGACCTACTAAGCCACGGCCTTCCAATCATCTCCCGCAAATTTATGCAATCATCCTGAGCGAAAGCCCCATAAAGGGCCGGTCCCTCCAAAAAGACGGCCCGCAAGCAGGCAAAAAACACCTCTCCATGCAAAAAATCTTTTTCGCCCACGTCCCGGCTCCGGGCCGGTCCGGTGTCCTCATTTCACCTAATAAATTACCTTTTCCTGTTCCAGTCTTCTTATTTCAACCGATGACATGCCCAAGAGTTCGCCGAAAACGTACTCATTGTGTTCCCCTAAGAGGGGGGCGTGCCGGTTGATTTGTGCCGGGGTTTCAGAAAGCCGCCAGGGCGGGGCGATGACCCAGTCCTTGCCGATGACAGGGTGATCCACACGCACAAAGACTCCCCGGTCTCGAACATGGGGATCCTTGAAAAGCCCTTCACTGCTGAGCGTGGGCGTGGCGGCAACACCTGCGGATTGAAGGGATGCCATCAATTCATAGCCCTCCTTGTCCCTGGTCCATTCCGAAATAATCCGGTCAAGCTCGTCCTGGTATTTGTACCGGTCCTCGGGTGTTGCAAACCGGATGTCCCTTATAAGGTCGGGTCGGTCCATGGCGTGGCAGAGCCCCTCCCATTCCCGGTCGGTGGCCACGGCGATACTGATCCATTTGTCTTCGCCCGAACAGCGGTAGCAATTGTGGGGGGCGATTCGGTAGCCTTTGTTCCCTCTACGGGTCTGAATCCGCTGGTTCATCACATAGTCCAGAATCACATCGCCTATGAGCACGGCAATGCTTTCCTGGGAGGCCATATCAATGTATTGACCCTTGCCGGTACGCTGTTTCTGCACTAAGGCGGCCAGAATGGAGGCCGCGGCGGTGGTGGCGCTCCGCAGGTCGATAGCGCCCATGAAATTGCTGGGGGGCCAGTCTTCATAGCCGGTGATGAAGGAAATTCCGCCCATGGCCGCAAAGGTAGGGGCATACCCCACATATTCCTTCTCAGGCCCCTTTTGTCCGCAGGCCGAAGAGGAGAGGTAGATCAGGTCCGGCTTTGTTTCCCGAATAGCCTCATATCCCAGCCCGAGCCTGGGCATCACGCCGGGCCGCATGTTCTCCATGACCACATCGCTCACCCCGGCCAGCTTTATGGCAAGGTCTATGGCCCTGGGCTCCTTGAGGTTAAGGGTGACGCTTTTTTTGTTGAGGTTGAGATTGTCGAAGACCTCTGATTCGTCAGGACCGGCAAACTGTCTTCCCGTGCTGAAGGATAGATTTCGTGCGTGATCCAGCCGGGCCCGGCTTTCCACCTTGATGATTTCGGCGCCCAGAAAACCGAGAAGGCATGTGGCATAGGGGCCTGCCCAGGCCGATGTAAACTCCGTAAGTCTCACGCCCTTGAGGGGTCCTTCCTTCATTTTATATAACTCCTTTTGATTTGAGTATTTCCAATTCCTCTTTTCCATATCCCAGCCTCTTACAATAGACTTCTTCGTTGGATTCGCCCAGGAGCGGGGCGGGTCGTTCAAACCGCCAGGGGCTTTCGGAAAATCGGGATGCGGAGGTAGGCATCTTTAAAGGACCCAGGATCGGATGGTTCACGTCCGCGAAGAAACCTCTGGTTTTGAGTTGTTCCGAGTTTACGAGGTCCTCGGCCGAACGGGTGGGCGAGACCGGGCAGCTCAGGGCCTGGCCTTTGCGGAATATCTCCTCTATGGTGTGCCGGGTGGTCCATTCGGTCAGCAGTTTGTTGATGGCATCGACATTCTGGGATCGGGACACCATGTCCCTGCACCAGGGCTCTCTGGACCACTCCGGATTCCCCATAAGCGTTAGAAAGGCATTCCACTGGTGGTCTTCAGGTGTTATGAGCACGATGTACCCGTCCTTGCACGGGAGGATCCCTCCCGGCATGCGTGTCCTGTTTCCCGTACGGGTCATGACGACCCGGTCGTTGGCATAGGTGACGCTCTCCACCCGCTGCATGGAGATCAGGGCCTGCTGCTTGCTCATGTCAATGTGCTGTCCCCGACCGGAGATGCCCTTCCGATAAAGCGCGGCCAATACGGCAACCACAGCCACCAGTCCGGGGTCGTAGTCGCTGGTGTTGGCGCCCGCCTTGACGGGCGGTCTGTCCGAGTGGGGGGAGATAAGAGGGAGCAGATAGGCCTGGCCGCTGACGTGCGATATATTCAGGGCACGGCCTTTGTAATTCCGGTAGGGACCGGTGAGGCCAAAGGGTGTAATGGACATGACTATGAGACCTTTGTTGATGGCGCGCAGGTCTTTGTATCCTAATCCCATCTGATCCATATGACCGGGGGGATTGTCTTCCACCAGAATATCCGCGGTCTTGACCAGTTCCAGAAAGATCCGTTTTCCCTCGGGGGTTTCAGGATCGAGGGTGATTCCCTGTTTGTTGGTGTTGAGGTAGAAAAAGAGGCCGCTTTTTTCCGGATGGGGGTTGTCCCCGGGAAAGGGGGGTATTTTCCGGGCAGGATCTCCATCCACCGGGGGCTCGATTTTGATCACCCCGGCCCCCAGATCGGCCATGATCTTTGTGCAGTAGGGACCGCTTACCATAGAGCAGTATTCCAGTACGGTTACACCGTAAAGGGCACGATCGTTAAGCTCTTTTGTGCTGTCTTCTTTTCTTGAGATATGAATGCTTTTATCCTCCATGACCTTTCTTAAATGATATCCGGTTTTAAGGAAAACCTGCTGTCCGGAATCAGGATGTCCCCTCTTAAAGCAAGAGAAGAGTGCTTTTCTGACAGGATTTAACAAAATGGCAAGATCAGTAAAAATCCTGGCCCAGAGGACCAGGCTTTGGTTATCCCCAGAGGGGATTTGCTTTGCTGGAGTTTTATTGCCTTATTGAAATTCCAAATATCAAATCCCAAATATCAAACAAATTCCAATGACCAAAATTCGAAAATCCAAACAATGTCTTGTCCTGGAAGGT
>DAOUXC010000279.1 GCA_030666795.1 Desulfobacteraceae bacterium | reverse complement strand
GTACCGCGAGCGTTTCATAAAGGAAGCAAAGGCCTTAGCCCGGCTCAAGCATGACAACATTGTTCGTATCTATGAAGTCATTGAAAAAGAGGGCAATATTTTTTTGATAATGGAATATTCGGATGGTGACATGCTTGATAGTGTCTTGAAAACCCGCGGTGTACTACCCGAAAAAGAGGCCCTGTCCATTACCAAGGGTATTCTAAAGGGGCTGAATTATGCCCACAGCAAAGGGGCAATACACAGGGATATCAAGCCCGCAAATATAATTCGTACCAAACAGGACGTGGCAAAGATAATGGATTTCGGGATCGCCCTGATGGCGCGCGGGGCGCGGTTGACAAAAACAGGGAAGGTAATGGGAGCGGCTAAATACCTGAGCCCAGAGCAAATTGCGCAAGCGAAACAGATTGACCATCGAAGCGACGTCTATTCTATGGGAATTATTATTTATGAAATGCTTACCGGACAGACCCCCTTTGACGGGGAGACGGATCCTGAAATTTACCAAAAGCATGAAAATGCCGACCCACCCGATATGCGGTCGATTGTAGAAAATATTTCTCCTACCCTTAATGAAATAGTAATGAGGGCATTGGCGAAGAAACCTGATGACCGTTATCAAGGATGCGCGGAATTTTTGAAGTACCTTCAGGCCTATGAGACCGGCGATGTTGAAAAGATTGCAGAAGAAGAGAAAGAAAGGAGGAAGCAGGAAGTTGAGGAAATAGTTCCCGAAGAGGTCTTTGAGCAGCCGGAACCTTCAAAACGTCCTGCCAGAAAAATAAGCACCCGGGCCATGATCGGTATGGGGATAGCCGCGGTTTTCATTATTGCGATCGGTCTGTTCATGACCATGCGCGTCCTTGAGTCAAGACGCATGAAGGCAGAGTATCAGATCGTCTTAGACCAGGTTGGGAAAGTAAAGAAATTGGAGAGCAAAGAAAAATTATTGCAGCGTTATATCAGGTCGCATAAAAAAAATGAACATACGGTAAATGCCGAAATGAGGACCATCGAAATCCGTGGTTTTATCCAGGAACGTGATTACAAGATAGCCCTTGGCCGTTCCGATAACCTGCGCAAAAACAAAGACTACGAAAAGGCCGAGAACACTTTCAAGGAATATCTCAAAAAATATCCCCGAAGTACTCATGACGATGAATTTAAGCAAAAGATTCACGAAATCCGGATTTTGATGGAAGACAGAGACTATAAAAACTTAAAAACCCTTGCTCAGGACAATTATAAAGCCAGGATTAAGGCCTATGCCTCTTACCTTACAAACTATCCAACAGGAAAACACAAAAGTATGGTGGACGGATTGTTTTCGGATATAAGCGAGGAGTACTTCAATTATTTGAAGGACGAAATTATTGTCTGTGATAAGTTGGAAGACTGGGCTGAGTGCATTCAACTGTGCAATCACTTCACCGAGAGTTTAAAGAACAATATCCATTTGAATGATGTAAAAGCCATAAGGATTGATCTCCAAAAAAGAGAGTTGGAACACAAGGACCTGAAAAATCTGACGCGGAAGGCCGAACTCAAACGTAAAGATTACAGGGCGGTAAAACAGATATACTCACAGTACCTGAAAGCCAATCCCGATTCAACCGGATACATAAAAAGCAAAATTAGAAACGAGCTGGACAGGCTGGATAAAAAGAGAGAATGGGAAAACACCCTCGCTTACGGCAAAAACAAACAGAATGATCTGGGTAAACGAATAAACAGATTAAGACGTTATATCGAAAAAAAATCCACGGGGCTGTATGTGGAAGATGCAAAAATGCTGTTAAGGCGGCTGCAAAAGGAAGAACAAGGTGTGAAACAAAGTCGACGTCTTGCAGACATACAAAGGAAAAAAGAGCTGGAACAGAAAAAATGGAATGAAATAAATGATGTTATCGGAAACCGTGAAATCAATGTATTTGCCAGGATACGCAGTCTGGAAAGTTACATCAGTCAGAATTCATCGGGAAAATACGCTGGACATGCTAAATCGAAATTGGAGCAGTTGAAGGCGGAAGGCAAAGAATGGACGAGAATGGAGGGGATAAGAAAAAGCCTGAGCCTACAGCTCGCAAAGTCGGGTGGCGTTTTTATCGATAACGGTGACGGCACTGTCAAGGATAAAAGAAACGGCCTGATATGGTGCATGCTGGACTCTATTGACACGCATAACAAATGCATAAATTATGAATCTGCCCTGAAGTATGTGAAGACGCTGAAAACAGGAGGTCATGGAAACTGGCGATTGCCAACCGCAGGGGAACTGGCCCTGATATATAAAGGCCAGCCTTTTTTTCCTTCCGTTGCGGAAAGACGATATTGGACATCCGAAACCAGGGGCAAGGCTTCATGGCAAACGGTTTCCATCGTAAACTCGAAAAAAGATCGCTCCTTTAGTATGGAATATGTAAAAGTCAACAAGTGTCTCGCGGTGCGCGCGGTGAGACCTTAGACACAAACACGCATATCGTCATACGCAACAGTGACCTTGTAAGGAAGTTTCCTGTCCAGAACGATCCTATCCACTGTTTGTTGCCACTGTTCCTGGTTCAAGGGTATGGGGTAGGGCTCTCCCCCCGAGGGGGGTCGCAAGGGATCCTTTGGTTCATATTTCTTGAGGTTCCTGTTGGCCGGGTCGCCCGGGACCATGTCCGCGTCTCCGATGTGGACCAGGAAAGTCCCTCTGCCGGGTTTAAGCAGTTCCATAAATTGGATGGCCCTCTGAAAACTCATGTGATGGGGTCGGTTATTCAGGGGTTCGTTGAGCCAGAAAGACTGAATGATCAGATAGTCGGGGCTGACCAGCTCCGAAAAGACCTCCGGCAGGTCCATGAAGTCGGAGGTGTAGACCAACCTCTTCTCCCTGCCTTGCAGGTCTTTCGACCTGATGGCAAACCCCACGGAGCCTTTTGCAAACGCCCCGTGTTCGGTCCTGAAGGGAAAGACCTCATACTCTTCATGTGTGAACCATTTGCCCGGCTCAATCAGATGACTCTGAATGACATTCATTTGCTCCAGATAGGCAAACCTGGGGCTGACCACATCCCAGGTTTCCGGAGTCAAATAGACCGGTACGGGACGCCACGTGTCTTTTGTGGTATTGCGCTTGTATGCAAAAAGCTCGTCCATACCCATGTAATGATCACCGTGCTCATGGCTGATCAAGACCCCGCCTACGCTGTCTACCCGGTTTCTCAATAGCTGGGAACGGGTGTCGGGGCCGCAGTCTATAAGGAGATTGGTTTCACTGGATAGGAGGATTGCGGTGCGTTCTCTTTTTTCACCCCTCTTGCGCATCTCCCGGCATATGAGACACTCGCAGTTTATCTCGGGAACACCCCACGCGCCGCCTGTTCCCAAAAAAAGGATATCCATGGAATTCATACGGCTATGAGCCTTAAACCGGCGATAGCAATGGCGCACATGGCCGCCAGACGCAAGATCATACGCACGACATAACCCATGTCCGGGCCCAAAAAATCCAACAGGTAGGTAAAATCCGAGGCGAGAAGCAAAAGGGTGTTGAGTATGATCATTTTGGTGACCATTGCAATGTTTCCACCCTCGAATTTTTTCCTGGCGCGATCAAAGATATATAGAATAATTATATAGATAACCAACATAAAGAGGTAAACAGTCATCTGGGGTGTCAGGATCATACACGCCTCCTTGAAGGATTTGGGGTATTAGTTTAACCCGGTCATGATTTTATTTCTTGAAGATAATCTTCCAGATTCCCCCTCACAAACTTCATCAACTCCACATCCTCGCTGTATTTCTTTACATAACCCACCATATTAATCATTTCTTTCAGGGCTTGCTCCGTTACCGAGACACCTAAGGCCTTTTTCATCCTCAGGACCAAAAGGTGGAGTAGTTCGTTTAAAGATGAGGCAAGTGCCAGCGGGCTTCCATCCGGCCCCAACAGCTCGGAGAAGCGTCCATAGACCCTCTTTGCAATTTTTTCATAGGGCTTTTCGGACAGCACAAGGTCATAGAGAAGCTTTTTGCCCTGTTCACTCAATTCATTTTTACACTGATCAAAAACTGAATCAAACTGACGGCCTATTTCTTTCCGCAGATTACTTTCAAGGATGCATAAAAGATCTAGATACAGGTTGATAATTTCGTGATAATGTGTTTCAGGACCTTTAAAGTCCGCAGGATAGATCAAGCCAAAAAAAATGAGCGGGTAGAATGTCCGGTAAAGGGCTTCCTGCCTCAAGCCTGCGGCATTTAAAATTTCTCCTACTGTTTTTTCGCCGTCAACCATGGAAAGGCATGTCTGCTCGACAGTGCTTAACGGGAGTAAATCCTGCAGTTCCCGGGTTTTCCCGGTTTGCACGAAACAGGCATTAAGACCCGGGATGTATTTCTCCAGATGAGCCTTGTTTTTAATGCCCCTTATGGTTTCGAGCAGTAGTTCGATGAGATCACGATTCACTGCATTGATGGAGGAAATCAGCCACTCAGACTCGCTGAATTCCAGCTCGGGATCTTTTACCTGTAGCGCGGCGGCAAGATGATTCTTGGCCTTCAGGGCCACGAACCTGTCCCACAATGATCGGGACATGAGACCGCCTTCAATAAGGGCCCGTCCCAATGAGTGCGGATTCCTTTCCTTTATCTGGATTAGTTCATAAAACCGCTTCGGATCCAGGCCTTTCTTTTTCGAAATTTCCTCGAGCAGGCGCGTATCGCTTTCAAGGCCTTCATTGTGCATGACCTTGCCCTCTTTCAGATATATCTTAATCGCGGACTTACCATCCATGACGGTAAGCACGCCGGTCTTTTGATCACGGTGCAGTTTGAGCAAAAAGCCGGAAAGGCTTGATTCTTTTATAAGTGTATGCTCAACCATTGTTCTAAGGGGTAAACCATTGAACCATATTAATACTACGGGACCTCTGAAACAGAATCATTTCAAGCTTCTACTATCGGCTACACATAAATAAATTATTTTAGCAAGCCAAACCAAATTTGACAAGCCATAAAATGGCCTCGCAATTTAATTCGGTCCCCTTAAGTCCAGCATGGAAACCCTTGCCCTTAGGGCAAGGTCAGAGTCGTTTGGTTATGCCTTTGAGGTTTGTGCCAAAAAATACAAAATCCAAGCACCAAATTACAAATAAATATC
>DAOUXC010000311.1 GCA_030666795.1 Desulfobacteraceae bacterium | reverse complement strand
TTGGATATTGGAATTTGAAATTTATTTGTAATTTGGTGCTTGGATTTTGTATTTTTAGACACAAAAATTCAAGGCAGAGCCATTATCACTGACTCAGCCAAGAGAGAACTGTCTTTCTAATACGGAATAAAATGTTTCATCGCCCCCTCATACCGATGCTTTTCGCCTTTGCAGGGGGCATTCTGGTTGCCCATAAAGTACTGGCCCCTTGCCAGGGACTTGTATTACCACTGTTTATATGTATAACCCTTTGCCTGTTCGCCATTCTTTTCCTTTCTCACCGTTTAAGACTCGGGCTTCTCATCATCACTTTTTTCTTCACCGGTATCCTGGTGGACCTGGGAAGGCACCATTCATCCAGACTCCTGCCATGGGCTGTCAATCGTCAAAAGGTCACTATTGAAGGAACAGTCCTTGAACCGGCACGGATAAGCAATAAAAATGCAAGGCTAAAGGTCAGGGCACACATGCTGTTTGTTGGGGGGAGAAGGGTCCGAATAAACGATGACATCCTTGTTACCGTGTATAACAATATTCCGCATATCAGACCCGGAGAAAAGGTGCGCTTTCCCGCCCGGTTGAGACCGTTCAAAAATTTCAACAACCCCGGCGGGTATGACTACGAGTCGGCCATGAAGCTGAAAGGGTTTACCTGCGCGGCCTCGGTGTCCGACGGAAGACGCATAGTGCCCATGGGACCCGGCCTACTCCCCTTTCCCGGAGCGCTCCTGGAAAGGATCCAAAGGCCTGTGAGGGACCTCTTTTCCGGAAAACTCAACCCGGAAGATGAGGCCCTTTTCCGCGCCTTGATCTTAGGTGAGCGCCAGGGCGTCAGCCGTCAGTTAAGGGAGCCCTTTAACCGGACAGGGTTAGGGCATGTGCTTGCGGTTTCGGGATTGCATATCGGGCTTGTGGCATGGATCTCTTTCCTTTTTTTCAAGGTTATCCTTTCCAGATCTTACAAGCTGACCCTGAAGACCGACATTAATAAATTGACGGCCCTTTTAACATGTATCCCTGTAATAGGATATACCTGCCTTGCGGGATTCCAGGTTTCGAGCCAGCGGGCCATGATCACGGTGTTGGCCTTTCTATGGTCTCTGATCCTGAGACGTGAAAAAGAGGTCTGGTCCACCCTTGCCTTAGCCGGTCTTATCATCCTGGCCGTAGATCCCCATGCCCTTTTCAGCATCTCCTTTCAGCTCTCATTTTCAGCGGTAGTTGGTATCCTCTGGTTAACACCCTCTATGCTGAAAATAATTCCCTCTTCCCATGAAACACCGCAAAGGAAAAATACCATCTTTAAAAAAGTTTCTCTCTACTTTATAGGCCTTATCGCGGTAAGCCTTTCGGCCACGGTTTTTCTGCTTCCCATAATCTCTTTTTACTTCCACCGCGTCTCACTCGTGACCATTCCGGCCAACCTTACGGTGGTCCCGATTTTAGGTCTATGGATCATACCTAACGGGTTGCTCTCGGCAGTGACCCTACCCTTTTCCGCTCAGGCCGCGAGTCTTTTTCTACATCTCGGTGCATGGGGATTACACGCGATTATGGAAGTTATCCGGTTCTGGTCTGACTTTTCATGGGCCAGCGCCTGGGTCGTCACGCCAAATCTTTTTGAAATGCTCATGTTTTATACTCTCATCTTCTTCATATTCTTTTTCAAACGCCTTCCATGGGCACGAGTGGGTCTTGCGGTCCTTACGGTTTTTATACTGGTTGATGCAGGTTACTGGATACACAGGGTCCATTTCAACAGGGACCTGAAGGTGACCTTCCTTGACGTGGGCCAGGCCAACGCAGCCCTGGTCGAGTTTCCGGGCGGACAAAAAATGATCATAGACGGCGGAGGTTTTCCGAGAGATCAATTTGATGTGGGACAAATGGTGGTGGCCCCTTTTATGTGGCATTCCAAAATCAAAAAAATCGATTACCTGGTTTTGAGCCACCCCCAGTCAGACCACATGAACGGGCTTCGCTTCATTGCCAGGGAATTTCATTCAAAAGAATTCTGGTACAACGGGGACCAGGTTAAAACCGCGTCATTCAAGGAATTGATGGCCATTATCGAATCAAAAAACATCAAAACGCTTCTTCCTGTTGACCTTGTGCAAGGAAGGGAGATAAACGGGGCAAAGATTGATTACCTGTATCCGCTGCCCAACGGAAAGACATCAAACCTTTTTGATAACGGAAAGAGATTGAACAATAATTCTTTAGTGCTCAAGATCTCCTTTGCCGGAAAATCTTTTCTGTTTCCGGGCGACCTGGAGCGTGAGGGCGAAGCCCTCCTCGTCTCGAGCAAACAAAATGCCCTCACAAGCGACGTGCTTCTCTCTCCCCATCATGGAAGTAGAAGTTCAAGTACAAGAGAATTTCTCCGTATGATCAAACCCGGTATATGTGTCATTTCCTCGGGAGAAGGGAATTTCTTCGGTTTTCCCCATGAACAGACCCTTGAAAGCCTTCGGGAGATCGGGTGCCGGGCCATCAGGATTGACCAATCGGGTGCTGTTCAATGCACGGTCTCCCCTGACCAGCGGTTTGAAGTCAGGACATTTCAAGACTCCCCACGCCTTATGAACTGATCCTTTTTCTTCCCTTAAAACCAAAGGCTCAGTTTTTGATCACCTAATCACCTGATTCTTGATTGACAAGGCATTCATCTTTTCTAACAAAATGAACGGATTATAAGCGTCCCCATTAATGGGCAGGCGTTCTTGAAAATATTAAGAAAAATCAGGAGGGGAAGGCGTTATCTCAGATTGGGTTTTAATGCAATATTCGTTATTCCTGCAAAAGAAACCAATCTGGATTGCCTCTCGTCAAGAGTGAGAAACCTGTCAGCTTTCATTGATAAAGCTGAGGCCACATGCAGAATATCCAAGGCCCTTGAGCCTGTTCTTCTTGTATGTTTTCTTGATAAATCAACAGCGTATTTGAATGTATCAGCCCAGCTTATTTGTGGACGATAATAAATTCCCTTACTTTCATGGTCAGCAAACCTTGCCGTAATAAGACGTGTCTTATCCCTGGTAATCTCGCCTCTGAATTCCTTCAGATTGATAGCATTATTGAACTCTAATTCGTGAAAAACAGTCAATGGGATAGCCTCATTGTTCTCCTTAAGCCAGTTTGAGGCGTCCAAAGAAAGTTTTTCTTTCACATAGAGTTTGACGATGACACTCGTATCTACGTAGAGCACCTAAAACCTGTCCTCCCTGCCTTCAATAACTATCTCGCTTATGGGCTTGCCTTTAAGTTTAATAGCTTCACCGTAGAAATCAGGCCATTCAATTTCGCTTTTAGGGCCTAAGGATACAATTTTGGCCACTGGTTTGCCCCTTTTTGTAATGGTTACTTCTTCTCCGTTATTAATACCGTTAAGAACACGAGCAAAGTTTTTCTGGATTTCTCCAACAGTTGCCGTTTTCATCTCTTTTTTCCTCTTTCTTTTTTACGTACATTATATGCGTAATAAAACAATGAGTCAAGATTAATCAATAAATCAGACAAGATCCACATGGTAAATTGAAATATTGAAGGATTGACCCGGTTTTACGACAAAAACCTTATGAAAATCGTCTTATTTCAAGGGCAGACCCCATGGCACACTTTTACGACGGCGCACTCTCCCTTTCAAATGTCAGTACGCAAGCATTTCAAGCGGTTCAAAAAGCTGCGATATGCCTGACATCTCCGTTAAAAACCATACCTCCCAAACAGTGCATCATTGGTATTTTCCAATATTAATTCTTCCAATATCGGGGCGAAATCTGTATTTGAAAAAAATATATCTTGCATTTTTAACCTGAAAAGGTAAAATAGGGGCTCATTTTTTATCTGCTGGGTATATTTTGCGATAATCAAAGGGGGGAGATGATGAAAAAATTCATTGGAAGATTTTTTAGCGCCCCTGCTGATAGTTTTTTTATTTTTGGTCCAAGAGGAACAGGGAAATCCACCTGGCTTAAAAAAACATTTCCGGATGCCTACATGGTTGACCTGTTGGACGACAGGACCTTTAGAAACCATATTGCACATCCGGAGCGGATCAAACAAATTGTCAAGGCGAACCCACGGACAAGACGATACATTATTGACGAAGTCCAAAAGGCACCGGCACTGCTGGACAGCATCCACAGTTTGATCGAGGAATACAAAACACATCAATTTATCCTGACCGGCTCCAGTGCTCGAAAACTGCGCCGCGGTGGCGTAAACCTGTTGGCGGGTTGTGCCCTCTTAACCCATTTTCATCCATTTATGGCTGCTGAATTGGGCAATGCTTTTTCGCCTGATGCGGCGCTCAGAAATGGCCTGTTTCCTTTAATCTTATCGGCTAATGCACCCGGCAAGACACTGGAAACCTATATTACCCTCTACCTGAAGGAAGAGGTCAA
>DAOUXC010000327.1 GCA_030666795.1 Desulfobacteraceae bacterium | reverse complement strand
TTCATTGCCGCTTTGGGACAGACCGCTGAAGAGCTGTCCTTTGACTGGGCCGCAAGCCTGAGGAAAGCAGGTTTGTGGGTGGAAATGGAATATGGTTCAAAGGGATTAAAGGCCCAGATGAAAAAGGCCGGTCGCCTCGGTGCAAGAAAGGTCCTTATAGCAGGAGATGATGAACTGGCGTCAGGTAAGGGGGTCTTAAGGGATATGGAAACAAAGGGGCAGGTGGATGTGGAGATTGAAGATATCGTAAACAGACTCAAGAAGATCATGCAGGAAGGTCAATGACAGAAAACGAAGAAATAAAGATCGACCATTTGGGAGACTGGAAGCGGACCCATGACTGCGGAAGCCTGACAGTGAATGATGAGGGCAAAGAATCGGTTTTGATGGGTTGGGTAAACAGCAGGCGAGATCTCGGCAATCTTATATTTATTGATTTGCGCGACAGGGACGGCATTACCCAGATCGTTTTTGATCCCCAGGTAGACGGGGAGAGTCACGAGAGGGCCCATGCCCTGAGAAACGAGTGGGTAATCGCGGTCAAGGGTACTGTATCGCCGCGACTCAAGGGACAGGAAAATTTCAGCATGCCCACCGGTTCCATTGAATTGAAAGTGACCGGTCTCAAGATCCTCAACCGGACGGAAACCCCTCCCTTTCAGGTGGATGGAGCCGTGGATGCCTCAGAAACCCTGAGATTGAAATATCGCTACCTGGAATTGCGCAGGCCCCAGGTCTTCAGTGTCTTTCTGAAACGCCACAGGATTTCCGCCTGTATCAGAGAATTTTTAAACGGGAAAGGCTTTATGGAGGTAGAGACACCCTTTCTCACAAAGAGCACGCCTGAGGGGGCACGGGATTACCTGGTGCCCAGCCGTGTCAACAGGGGCCTTTTCTACGCCTTGCCCCAGTCGCCCCAGCTTTTCAAGCAACTCCTCATGATCGGCGGGTTTGAACGCTATTACCAGATCGTCCGGTGTTTCAGGGACGAGGACCTCCGGGCCGACCGGCAGCCTGAATTTACCCAGGTGGACCTTGAGATGGCCTTTGTAAACGAAGACGGCGTCATGGAGGTCTTTGAGGAGATGATGGGGAAGCTGTTTCGTGAAATAATGGATCGTGCCATCCCTTCCCCTATAAAGCGCATGGAATTCCAGGAGGCCATGGACCGGTTCGGAACGGACCGGCCCGATATGCGGTTCGGCATGGAGCTTATTGATTTGACGGACATTGCCTTAAGGTCTGATTTCAGGGTCTTCAAGGACGTGATTGAAGACGGGGGAGTGGTCAAGGCGATCACCGTCAAAAGTGGGGGGGCCGCCTTTTCCAGGAAAAATCTGGATGAACTCTCCGCCCTGGCGGTCGAGGCCGGGGCCAGTGGCCTGGCCTGGATCAAGGTCAATGAGGACGGCTGGCAGTCCTCCCTGAAAAAGTTCTTTAAGGATGAAGACAAAAATGGACTTAACGAAAAGTCAGGGGCTGGACCAGGCGACCTCATTCTGATTGTGGCCCACAAACGCCGGGTTGCCAATGAGTCCCTGGGAATGCTCCGGTTGGAGGTGGCGCGACGAATGGAACTCATCCCCGTTGGCGCATATGAGTTTGTATGGATCACAAAGTTTCCTTTGCTTGAGTATGATGAGACCGAAAAAAGGCTCCAGGCAGTCCACCATCCCTTCACGGCCCCGGTGGAGGAAGACATTCCTCTGTTGGATGAACAGCCGGAAAAGGTCAGGGCCAGGGCCTATGACCTGGTCTTAAACGGCACGGAAATCGGCGGGGGGAGCATAAGAATACACGTTCCTGCGGTTCAGGAAAGGATGTTGAGTATCCTGGGAATTTCACCGGAACAGGCACAGGTAAAGTTCGGGTTTCTTTTGGAGGCCCTCAAATACGGGGCCCCGCCTCACGGTGGGATGGCCTTGGGGTTTGACCGCTTAGTGGCGATTATGGCAGGCGTAAACTCTATCCGCGAGGTCATTGCCTTCCCAAAAACAACCAGCGCCACATGTCTGCTGACAGATGCACCGTCCCGGGTGGATGAAACACAACTCAAGGAATTAGGGTTGAGGACTGATTCTTAGGGCGAGACCTTATTCTTCGCCTTTTTTTACGGCCTCAGCCACTTCATCAATTTGCGGGAGAGTAATATAGCCTTTGCTATACAATATGGAGCCTATCAGCCTGTGTTCCAATCCATCCAAATCCCGCTCCATCTGTATTTTCATCGCTTCGAGGACTTGCTCCTTGGTAATAAATCCCTTTTTCACGGCAATGGTTCCAAAACGTTCTTCGACAAGATCCACTCCCATGCTGCCCTCCGAATTTATTTTGTGAACATCTTATGGACGATCAGCAATTCAGTCAACTGTTGCAACACTTAGGGCTTTCGTGGACAGGTTACCGCAAAGTCAGGAAAGGTGTCAAGAAACGGATTGCCCGGCACATGCAGGATTTGGGCTGCCGGGATGTGTCGGCATATCTGGTTGAACTGGACCGACGCGATGACGCAAGACTTGATTGTGAACGCTTGATGACGGTCTCCATCAGCCGCTTTTTCAGGGATCGAAAATTGTGGAAGACCCTGCAAAAAGATATACTGCCATTACTTGTTGAAAAGCACCGCGAGAAAATCAAGGTCTGGTCTGCCGGGTGCGCGTCCGGGGAAGAGGTCTACACCCTTAAGATCCTCTGGGATTTTTTAGAGACATCTACCGTTCGTCTTCCGTACCTGGAGGTGTTGGCTACAGATATAAACCCTGACTATCTTGAAAGGGCCAAAGCCGGAGTTTATCCGTTAAGCAGTCTGAAAGAGGTTCCTGAACAACATAGATCCGTTTATTTTCAGTTACAGGCGGGCGGGAAAAGACATGCCGTAAAGTCGTCATTGAAAAATGGCATCATGTGGCGGGAACACCATCTTCTTTCTGATCCTCCCGGGTCCCAATTTAGGATAATCTTTCTGAGAAACAACCTGCTTACGTATTACCGGGATGAATCGAAGCGGCTCGCCTTCAGAAAGGTACTTGCTTCCCTTTCCACCGATGGTTTCCTGATTATCGGATCACACGAAAAATTGCCATTTGAAACGGCCGAACTCCTCCCCTTCGGTTCTCTTTCCTTTGTCTTCAAAAAGATTAATGGGGTCAGCCCTTGATATTTTACAAACAATGGTGTACGAGCCTTCCAATCGGGAGGGTTTTCTTATGCCAAGACCCCTTAGGATTGAATAGGAAGGAGCCTTTTACCATGTGATGTTTGCAGGACCTTGAATTTAAGATTTTTCAATGTTATAAGCCATGAAAAGGATCATAACAGCTTTAAAAATTCTATTTGTTTCCATTTCCGGTTAAAAAGAAAGATAAGGAGTGAGATATGAAAAAATCACTGCAATTGCTGCTGGCAATCCTCATTTTCGGTTGCGGGTACCTGTTCGGCCATATGGACAGCCCGGTGGATACTGCGACGAATGCTCATGCATACCAGGGGCCTAAAATCCAGGCGCTTAACTGTTCTGTCAGCGTGACAAAGGTCTCCTGCATTAAAGAAGAATATCATAAATACGCTTACCTGACGATTTCCGGGATCGAACTGAAAAGTTATCCTGGCCCGAAAATTGTGCCCGGTAACAAGGTGCGATTGACCTTCAAGTAAAAAAAGGGACCAGACAAATAATAAGCCCCTTTCTTTCGAAATACACTGGCGAACAGGTGCCGCTTTTCTATCCTGCAAAGAAAAGCAACAGGATGAGATGCCCGGGATAAAATAAATTATTCCGTCGCTTATACAATGTCGATTTGCTCTCAGTGGACCCTCCTCTTTTCGCCTTTCCAATACCATTCACGCACAGCGCGTTTCATCAATTTTCCTGAACCTGTTTTCGGCAAGGAATCAACAAAATCAACGTTTTTGGGGGCCTTATAACGGGCCAGGCGTTCTTTTACAAAGCTTTTCAGTTCCTCTTCTTCCACCTCCTCTCCGGGCTTAGGCACAACGACCGCCTTGACCGCCTCGCCCCACTTTCGGTCCGGGACAC
>DAOUXC010000359.1 GCA_030666795.1 Desulfobacteraceae bacterium | reverse complement strand
GATGTCCTGCATGTCGTCATCGATTGCCCAGCCCTTGCTGTCCGGCTTCCGACAGGCATCGCTCGATTGGCAGGGCGCGATCTTCATGCCGTGAAGAAAGACTCTTTCCACCCGGGCCCCGGCAGACTCCGCGCCCCTGGCGATCATATCAGCCAATGCGGCGCTATTTCCGTTTTTTCGCGGACTCCCCAACAATACAAGAACCTTTCCCGTTTTTTCCTTATCCACCATCTTGCCTCCTCCATGTACAAAAAAGGTTTATTTTAAATACCAGCGATCAGGTTATCTTCAAAGCCTTTATTGTAAAGATGTAATACATGTAAATAATGCCTATGATGAGATCGATAATTCCAAAAAGGAGCAGGATGTGGGCGGCACTGCCGAATAAGACAAAATAGAGGAAAAAGAGAAAAACAAAGATCCTTGTCAAACCTTCCCAGAACACGAACCACGCTCGTTTCTCTATATCCAGAGACGCAATGATCAGAAAAATTCCCAGAAAAACAACGATGAGCCCGAGAATATTGATCATTATCACGTTATTCACATTTGTCGGCATGGATAACGCTGTCCCCGCAAACCCCAGGGTATTGCTCAGGCCTTGTGAAGTGTCAAAAAAGATCTTCAGGGTAAAGGGACACAGAAGCGCTGCATAGGCAACGATGTTGAAAATCCCAGTCCAGAAAACCCACCACCTGAAATGTATTGTCTTAACTAAATCCGGCATAATGAATACCTCCGTCCTTACTAAAACTTCAGGTTTACGGCTACCAGCACAAAAAACCCCGGTCTCAAGTTGAGAAACGGGGTCTTTGAGCGCTTATTCATCATTTTCAAACCTTGTTAAGGTTGAAAGAAGAGAAGGTAATACTCGACAATAAAAATTCAGTCTAACTTATGTTCTTTACCTCAAAAAACCATTTTAGTCAACCCTGCAAAAATGGGTATTGAATGGGTATGGCTTATACACCTTACTGATTTATAAGGGAAAATCCATGAGGTTTTTTTGGCTGAGAAACCGATCGTTTCAGATGTCTTTTGAGACCCTCAGGATATCGGCCAAACACAAATCCCGTGATATGTCCGGAGTGCTCCAACCGCTCGCCAGGATCATGACTGGATTATTATCACTTCCGGAGGTATACTTGACTTTGCCGTTTCGACAAGCCCACTTCCAAAAAGGTTTTTTTACCACATGGATATAAAAACGACCTGTTGTCCCTACGACTGCGGGGCACGATGCCTCCTGAAAGTACATCTTTCCGATGGAAAAATCGTCAGGATCGGCACGGACGACAGGAAAGGTCCGGGATTAAAGGCATGTGCCCGGGGGTTGAGCCAGAAAGATGTTGTCAACTCACCCGATCGGCTCACCCGGCCCTTGAAAAGGATCGGCCAGAGGGGAGAGGGCAGGTTCGAACCCATAACATGGGAAGAAGCCATTGAAACCATTACCAGCCAAATCAAGAGGGTTATTGGTCGATATGGGCCCAACTCCATTTTCCTTATGGACTCTTTCGGCAATATGGGAGCACTGCATGGCACACATAAGGCCGGTCCCCGTTTTTTCTCTCTCCTTGGTGAGTTTACAACCTGGTGCGGCAACATTTCTTTTGAAGCCGCCCATTTTGCCTCCTCAGTGACCCTGGGTACCGCTTATACGGGGAACAGCCACGATAGTCTCCTGCACTCCGGCCTGATTATTATGTGGGGTTGGAACCCGAATGTTTCACGTTTCGGCCCGGACACCGCCGCCTACCTGTCTCTCGCTAAAAAGACCGGAACCAGAATCATCTGTGTTGATCCGCGAATGAACCCGTCCGCTAAAGCCCTTGCAGACCAGTGGATCCCCATTAAACCGGGTACGGATGCGGCCATGCTCATTGCCATGGCATACGTCATGATAAAAAAAGAGATCTGCGATTTTTCCTATCTGGATACCCATACGATTGGCTTTGAGGCTTTTAAGGACTATGTGACCGGAGAAGATGACGGGCAACCCAAGACACCTGTCTGGGCGGAAGGCATCACCGGGGTACCCGCACCTACAATTGAGCAGTTGGCCGAGGACTACGCGACGGTCAAGCCGGCGGCCCTCTGGGCCGGCTGGGCACCCGGGCGTACGGCCTTTGGGGAGCAATACCACAGGGCCGCCATCACGCTTTCTGCTATGACGGGCAACATCGGAATAAAGGGCGGTAATGTGGCCGGAGGAACGGGACTGTTGCCCTTCGGCACCCTTAAGAAGGGGTTCCCGGTGCCGTATCACCGAAACCCCACTGTTCATGTCGGAAAAATCTTCGATGCCCTGATCCGGGGGACATCAGGCGGTTATCCAAGCGACATCAAGCTGCTTTACATCATAGGCTGCAACCTGTTGAATCAGTTTCAAAACACGAACAAAGGCATTAAGGCCCTCAAGAACCTTGAATTCATAGTGGTGCACGAACTTTTCATGACACCCACGGCCCGTTATGCCGATATGGTTCTTCCTGTGTCCCATTACTTTGAGACCGAAGATGTGGGGATGCCATGGTGCGGGGGGCCCTATTTCATTCACATGGACAAGATCCTCAAACCCCTGCCTGAAACCAAATCGGATCTGGAGATCTTTTCGATGCTTGCCTCAAGTTTGGGAATATCAGACTATAATGAAAAATCGGATGAGGCGTGGCTCAAGGAATTTGTTGATGCCACACCCGGGCTCCCTGAGTTCGCCGAATTCAAGCGTAAGGGCGTACATGAACTCGAGATTGAAATGCCTTGGATCGCCTTCCGCAAACAGATTGAAGATCCGGAACATAACCCCTTCCCTACGCCCTCCGGCAAGATTGAGATCTACAGCGAGGAGTTGGCAAATTTAAAGGACCCTTTGCTGCCCCCTCTCCCAAAGTACATTGAACCATGGGAAGGGGACGCGGACGAACTTTCCAACACATACCCTCTACAGCTTGTGAGTCCTCACGCGAAGAGCCGAGTAAATTCCACACTGGACAATATCCCTTTACTGAAGCGTCTTGCCGATGACAGGCTCTGGCTCAATCCCATGGACGCGGAAACAAGAGGAATCGATGATGGAGACCGGGTGAGGGTCTTCAATGACCGGGGCCGTCTCATTACGTCGGCCAGGATAACCGAAAGGATCATGCCCGGTGTAGCAAGCCTGGATTCAGG
>DAOUXC010000309.1 GCA_030666795.1 Desulfobacteraceae bacterium | reverse complement strand
CTGCGATTTCAGTTGCCGGGGTGATTGGATATCCGCCAAAAAAGCGGCATCCCGCTGCCAGGGCGCCTTCTGCGCACGCAACGTCCCCCGTCATAAAATGTTCACCTGTAAGGACTGCCGGGTTCATTCCAGATTTATCTCCATCAGAATTTATTCTTACATTGAAAGCCTGTCCGCTGGGCCAGGTTAGAGATAGATAGTTTTGCCTTGGAATTTTGTGTCTAAAAATACAAAAAACAAGCACCAAATTACAAATAAATCACAAATTCCAATATCCAATGACCAAAACATTCCAGGACAAGAAATTGTTTGGTTTTTCGAATTTTGGTCATTGGAATTTGTTTGATATTTGGAATTTGATATTTGGAATTTTAATAATCCAAAATAATTCCAACAAAGCAAACCCCCTTTGGGGACCAACAAAGCCGGGCCCTCCGGGTCAGGATCTTTATGTGGTCTCGGGCGGTATCTCCACGGAAAAAATGGCGAATTCCGGGCAGATTATCTCGCAATAGTGGCAATTAACGCAGTCATCCGGTTTTTTGACAAGGGGAGGGTGATAGCCCTTTTGGTTGAATTTAGTGGAAAACTCAAGCACACCCTTTGGGCAGAATGCAATGCAGTAGCCGCACCCTTTACAGCGATCTTCCAGGATATGTACGTCTCCCCGGGAAACCTGAATTTCGTCTAAATCAAACGGAACCCGCCAAAATTCCATGACCCTTTCCTAAAATTAAAGTAAAAAATTGAATTTTTGCTAAAAAACTACTCGATTATATTGATTGCGATCAGCATGTCAAGCGAAACTTTCATGAAAAAACAATAAAATTCTTCAAACCCCCATGTTTTTCAATGGAGTTTCTCCAAATTCAAGCCCTCATTCGACACTGCAGCAGAATTTTGGTTCTCAAAACCATTTTTTAGCAAGAAAGCGCTTTTATCTGAAAGGGCGTTTGGAAGGAAATCCGAGAAAGTCGCACTAAAATATATGGGTTGTCCGAAAAATGGTCTGTTTTCGCGCCACCAGGCAGGTAAAATGTTGTCCTCAAATGTGTCCGGGCCCCTGAACTCTCTTCTATGTCCTTTGATTTCAATCCTCGAATCTCGTTTCGTTACCGTCATTCAGGCGAAAGGAGAATCCGCATTCCTGCGTGGCAGTTCATTTTAGGTGCAAATCCCTTTGCATTTTGAGATAGTAGTATGAGTTAAATCATTGAAAAAATTTTCGGGTTAGGTTAGAACGACCATGATAAACCGTATCATTTCAATCCTTTTTATTACATTCACGGCAAGCATCCTATCAGGATAGAAGTCCTGGATGAGATTCCCTATGAATCCTTTGCACAACTATCCGCAGAAGATATTGCTAAGAAAGTCAGGCAAGTAATTGTCGCGCATGTAGATGAACACATGAGATAAAAACGAGATAAAGGAGGTTAGTAAAAATGGCAAAAGATCCGGGAATAGGTAAAAAAGTTGTGGCCACAATTACAGGTGTCAAAGGTAAATGCGATGCAGGGCATCAGGTGGGGGATACGTTTGAGATCAGTTGTCATGATCCCGGGGGTTTATGCGGGTTTTTCTATCATGATATCTTTCCCACCCTTTCCACGTTCCAATTCGGAGGAAATCTACCCTGGTGGGAGGGCGACACGATTGAACTTCAATGCCCTGATAACCACATTGTATCCATAAAACTGGAGAGATCCGAGCGGGATTAATTGAAAACCATCATCGCCGTGTGCTTGTGTCGCATCCGCCTTGGTTAATCTGAAATGGAAAGGGTTGGGAAAATTGAAAACAATCGGTATGTTAGGAGGGATGAGCTGGGAATCAACTCAAGTGTATTACAGACTGGTAAATGAGGAAATAAGAAAACGACTTGGGAAGCTGCATTCGGCGAAAATAATTCTTTATAGCCTGGATTTTGAAGAGATAGAAATGCTTCAACACAAGGGGGATTGGGATGCAACGGAAGGAATTCTCAAGGATGGTGCCAGGCGCATACAGGCGGGTGGGGCGGATTTCCTGTTAATTTGTACAAATACAATGCATAAAGTAGCACCCGCTATTGAATCAAGCATTAACATTCCAATCCTTCATATAGCGGACGCAGCAGCAGCTCACTGTTTGGAAAATGGATATAATAGAGTTGGTTTACTGGGCACCAGATTTACAATGGAACAGGATTTTTATAAAGGAAGGTTGCTGAATAAATATGGAATAGAAGTGGTGGCGCCGGGAGAAGAAGAAAGAGCGATAGTCCACCAGGTCATATATGATGAGCTGTGTAACGGAAGAATTCTCGAGGAGTCAAGGAATAAGTTCATGAGGATAATAGAGAACCTTTCCGTCAGCGGAGCTCAGGCCGTAATTTTAGGGTGCACTGAGATCCCCCTCTTATTTGAAGGGGAACAGACTAATGTACCACTGGTGGATACCACGTATATCCATGCAATGAAAGCGGTAGAAGAGGCTTTGCGCTGATTATTCATTCCAAGGGTTTTGATGGTGAATCAGTACTGTCCACAATAAATCGATATTTTGATCTGGCCACAAACTATTTATTAACGGAGAGAGGAGAAAATTCGATGGATACATCTCAAATGGCTGAAAAGTCACAATTTATTTATGAAAATCTGAGGCTAAAGACATTTCCCGTGGGTGTCAAGTTTTTGAAAGAGAAAGAGGATTTGCCCGAAAAAACCCGCAGACCCTCTCTGTTTTTGAAGAAGAAAATCACCCTCTGCCAGGCCATGACAATGGCCAGAAATTACGGGTGGCAAATGGGCGTTACTGCGGAGGATGTGATCTGTGTCCTGGCATCGTTGGCATTCGGGTTTACCACCGCCGAAGATGCCAGAAAAGAGATGGCTGATTCATTTTTTGAATCCAAATACAAGACCAGCATGGAAAAGACCGTCAGCGAAGTCGACCAGATGTGTTTTCTCGATACCAATGAGTATCAGGCCCTTCTCATGTGCCCTTTCCAAAAAATCCCCGTTGTTCCGGATACGGTTGTGCTCTACGGCAACCCGGCACAGATATGCCGTGCCTTACAGGCCGCCACCTTTGATACGGAAGAAAAAATCCAGGGTCTGTTCGGGGGAAAGGTGGAATGCCCCGAATACCTTATCCGCCCCCTTAAAACCGGGCAACCCAGGGTCATTATTCCGGGACCGGGGGACAGGGTTTTCTCCATGACCGCCGATGATGAGATGATCTTTGCGATGCCTTATGATTTTGTGGACAGGTTCATTCTCGGTCTGAAAGAGTCCGGAAAAAAAGCGGGGGCCCGCTATCCCATAACCTTTTACCAGAACTTTCAACCCGAGTTTCCACCACACTATCAGGAGTTAGGTAAAAAGTTTGGTATAGAACCCTGATTTCGCCATAGCCCAATCAGCAGGAGTTCGGTAGTCCCAGGCTCTGCCTGAAGAATCGTTGCAGGAGTTTGAAGTGAACTAAAGTCAAGGATCCTATCAATTATATAAAATTAGTGTAGCGAAGCTACCCCATAATTTTAGGCATTTTAGATCATTTTAGTCACTTATAACCTATAAAAACTTAACCAAAACCGCCCTTTTCAGCGGCAAACCAACCGTGAACCATGAACCGTGAACCTTACAACCTGAGTAGTTTCAGTGGATAAATACAAAAATTACGAAGACCTGAAACAGCATGAAAGAGAAGGGGAAGATTATGTGATGATCTTTCGGGAAAGCAATTCCCGTATCGCCCTCATCGCCCCGCACGGTGGAGGCATAGAACCTGGTACGGTTGAAATTGCGGACGGGGTGGCCGATGGCGAACACAGCTTTTATGCCTTTAAAGGGATAAAAAAGAAGGGAAACGCGGTCCTTCATATTACGAGTAACAGATTTGATGAGCCCGAAGGCGTGAGAATTGCAAAAAACGCGGACGTTGCTGTTTCAATTCATGGGTATCACGGAAATGACGATATAGTTTATATCGGAGGTAAAAATCAGGATCTGAAGTCAAAAATCATGCATATGCTGAACAAGACCGGTTTTCGTGCTGAGATAAGTACAAAACCGGGTTTACGCGGCCGGCATCCTGAAAATATATGTAACCTGTGCCGGACCGGTGAGGGTGTGCAGTTAGAAATATCCAGGGGTTTGAGGGATAGAATGTTTGATAGTCTCGGCAGACGATCATGGAGAAAAAAGACCGCCCTGTTTTTTAAATTTGTGGATACATTGAGGGAAGCGTTTCGATGACGAATACCGACGGCATTACTTTTAAAAAGGTCCTTTTCATCATATATCAGCCATACAAGTGGCTTGTCTTTTTCCCATGGGCTATACTGAGCACTCTTTTCTTCGGCGCCTTGACCGTGGTTCTGGTCTTTCTCACAAATCCCAGATTCGCGAGCTTTATCGGCGGAGCCGTGTGGTCAAGGCTGAACAGCTATATGACCCCCATGT
>DAOUXC010000294.1 GCA_030666795.1 Desulfobacteraceae bacterium | reverse complement strand
TTTTTTTATTGACGGAACCGTCGAGGGCTTTCGTATCTGCCCCCATTCCACCCGCCTGTTTCTTCAGCAGGTCGCCGGCCAGGGCCACGGCACCATCCATGCTGACACCCGATTCGATATTATTTTGAATATTTGCCTCCGGGATAACTACTGTGCCCCGCTCGGTATCTGCCTGTAAGGTGAGTTCGGACGTAACCCTTGCCACGGCCGCGCCAACGGCATTGGCCACAGCAAAATGACCGGGTACGCGGTACGGCAAATCCAGAGCCTTGCCCACGTAGTCCGCGATCTGGGGTGCAGGGCCGCCGATTATAACGACCGAAGCGGGTTCGATTTTTTCTTCATGAAGGACTTCATGAATAGTATAGACCGGCCGGGAGTTTAGGTAGCTCAAAAAAGCCTTGGCCGCCTCTGCTATGGACCGGGCCACATGTTCCAGAACACTTTCTGCTGTTTGGGGGGCGTCCCATTTGAAAGAGCGGCCCAAGTTTTCCATGGCCTTTTTTGCGGCTTCCTTATCACCTGTATGGAGCAAACCCAGCGCGATCATGGCATCGGTGGGTGTTGGCGCGGGACCTCCAAAGGCAACGGGCCTGCCCTTTCGTAACGGACCGATTGTCAAGTGCCCGTCTTTTCCCTTTCGGACCTCGCTGTCGCCGCCCAAGCCGATGGAGCGGGTCTGGAGGGAGCGGATCAGTGTTCGAAAGGGTCCTAACCTGATTCCGTAAGGGGCGCGGAGCGGGACCCCGTCTAACACCACGGACATGTCGGTGGTTGTCCCACCTATATCAAGGACCAGTGTTGTACCTTTGCAGCCGTCTAAGGCCAGGGCACCCATAACGCTTGCTGCAGGGCCGGATTGCGCGGTCCGGGCCGGGGAGCCGATGGTCTTATCCAGCTCCATTGTCCCCCCATCCGGTTTCAGGAGGAACCGGGGAGAATGGAGACCTTTTTCATCCAGTATACGGATGAGGGAATTCGAGAACTTGTGATGAAGTCCGTAAAGGGCCGCATTCAGATAGGTAGTAGTGATACGCCGGGGAAAATTGAGTATCCCGGAAACCTGATGTCCGAGGGCAATATGGGAAAACCCGGTTTTTATCCATTCTTTGATCTGTTCTTCATGGGCCGGGTTGTGGACCGAGAACTTGCCCACAACTCCGATGGTATTAATGCCTTTCTCCCGAATGCGGGCAGAGGCATTCAGGACCGATTCCTTTTGTAAGGGCAGGGCCTCAAGTCCCTGATGGTCAAGGCAACCTTCCACCACGTGATACGACGGGCCCACGGAAAACCAGTCGGGATTCATGCCCGGACCGGCGGAAACTATCATGCCCGCTTGGTCGAGGCTATCCTGGGCAATTGAATTGGTTGCCATTGTGGTTGAAAAGGCCATACGCGAGATCTTTGCCGGATCAATATCGACTAAGGTCTTTTCAAGCGTTTCCCTGAGGGTGGCAAGGAGGTCATCTCCCGTAGGGGTTTTAGTCTCTACAACAACATTTGTCCCCTCGATGAGTACCGCATCTGTCTGTGTTCCGCCAACATCAAGCCCTAAGATCATGGACCAATCCTTTCGAGCAAAAAAATAATGACATTTTTAAGGATATGTGGATTTTATTCGACAATTTGTATAGCATAAATGCGTATCTTTTCGCAAAGACATATTCCTGATTTTTACCCGGGATTCATTAGCTCCATGTCCGGTGGAAACTGAATTTTACTGCATTATTGTTGTTGATCTCGAACCCGGTCTGCATATGGATATACTTAATGGAATACTAATAACGATCAACATTCTGCTGGTCATGGTCACCGCAGGACACGCCCTTCTCTACAAAAGGGATTCACGGGCGGCCCTGGGCTGGATCTCGGTTTGTGTGATTTTTCCGTTCGCGGGGCCCTTTATGTATTTCCTGTTCGGTATCAACCGGGTGCAAACCCGTGCTAAAAAGTTGCAGCGGCGACTCCCATTCGCACTTGAGCTGGGCTACAAGTCTTCGGAGGAAGGAAGCAATACCGCATTACCGAGCGTTCATATAGCACCGGAGTTTTCCGATATTGCTCGGGTCTCGGACACCGTGACCATGAGACCCCTTGTGGAAGGCAACCACATAGAGTTGCTGCAAAACGGCGAGCAGGCATATCCGGCTATGCTTGAGGCCATTGAAGGAGCCCGGAAATCATTGTTCCTCGCCACTTATATCTTTGATACCGACGATACGGGCCGTACGTTCATCGAGGCGCTTTCCCGGGCCACCGGCCGAGGCGTTGATGTCAGGGTTATTATTGACGGCTTCGGGGAGTTGTATTCCTTTCCACGGGCAGGAACTTTGCTCAAAAAGCGCGGGGTTCGTATTGCACGCTTTATCCCGCCAAGGCTCTTTCCTCCGATGCTCCACATCAACCTGCGGAACCATAGAAAAATCCTGGTGGCGGATGGACTTATCGGCTTTACGGGGGGTATGAACATCGGAGACCGGCATCTGGCCAATAACCTCGATAATCCTTCCAGGGTAGAGGATTTGCATTTTCGTATAACCGGTCCGGTGATTTCTCAGGTAGAGCAGGTGTTTCTTGAGGACTGGAGGTTCTGCACAGGGGAACATGCACAGCAGGCGTCTGCCCCGGTGGTCCATTCCGGAAACGCCATATGCCGGACCATAGTGGAGGGACCCAATGAGGATCTGGACAAATTGTCCACGATCTTAGTCGGGGCAGTCTCCGTGGCCCGGTATAGGGTCCTGATCATGACCCCTTATTTTCTCCCTTCGCGAGAGCTGATTGCTGCCATGCAGACGGCGGCCCTGCGGGGGGTAGAGGTGGACATCATTCTGCCGGGTAAGAACAACCTCCCTTTTGTCCACTGGGCCTCGCGCAACATGCTCTGGGAACTCCTTCAAAGGGGTATCCGGGTCTATTACCAGCCGCCTCCATTCGTGCACACCAAGCTGTTCATTGTGGACGACCAGTATGCCCAGATCGGGTCTGCAAACATGGACCCCCGAAGCCTGCGGCTTAATTTCGAGATGGCAATGGAGATTTATGACGGGGAGGTCGTTGCGGGTTTTGCCGCCCATGCCCTGGAAAAGATCGAGCAATCCCAAGAGATTTCACTGAATGACGTGGATACCAGACCACTGTTTGTAAGGATCCGCGACGCCCTTTCATGGCTTTTTACCCCATATCTATAACATACCGGCAGCATAGCGAAATGAGGGCTTGTCCCCGCTTACCGGATATTAACCTCTGTCCTCTATGGGAACAAAATTTCTCTCTTTTGAACCGATATAGATCTGCCGGGGGCGATGAAGCTTCCATTTGGGGTCCCCGATACTCTCCTTCCACTGACTGATCCAGCCGGGCAGGCGGCCGATGGCAAACATGACAGTGAACATGTCCAGCGGAATACCGATGGCCCTCATAACAATACCGCTGTAAAAGTCCACATTGGGATAGAGACTGTGGTCAACAAAATAGGGATCTTTTAAAGCAACCTCTTCCAATTTCTTGGCAATATCCAACAGGGGATCTTTTCTCTTCTGTTTTTTCAAGATCTTTTTGCATATCTTTTCCATAATGCGGGCTCGCGGGTCATAGGTCTTGTATACACTATGGCCAAAGCCCATCAGGCGAAACGGATCTTTTTTGTCCTTTGCCTTACGGATAAACGGGGCCGGGTCGCCGCCGTTATCGTAAATCCCCTGGAGCATCTCCAACACGGCCTGATTGGCCCCGCCGTGTAAGGGTCCCCAGAGTGCTGATATGCCCGCCGAAATTGCAGCAAACAGATTTACCCGAGCACTGCCCACCAACCGAACAGCCGCGGTGGAACAGTTCTGTTCATGGTCGGCGTGCAGGATCCAGAAGACCTCAAGGGCCTTTACCAGATCCTTGTCAAGTTTGTAAGGCCGGACAGGGGAATCAAACATCATGTTCAGAAAGTTGGCGCAATAACTCATCTTGTGGCTGGGATAAACCACTTTATGCCCCAAGGACATCTTATAGGACATTGCCGCAAGTGTCCTTACCTTTGAAAGAAGCCTGGCAAATGTTATGTTTATCTCCTCTTCGTCGGTCCGTTCCGGCAGCTCAGGGTAAAATGCCCTCAAGGAATTCACCATGGACGATAGGATCCCCATGGGATGGGCCCTTTTGGGAAAGTTCTCAAAAAAGGCAAGCATATCCTCGTGCACCAGGGAATGGTCATTCAGCATTATGGAGAAACGGGTCAACTCCTTCCTGGTGGGGAGCTCAGCGTTGATCAGAAGGTAGGCCGTCTCCACAAAGGTCGAATTTTCCGCCAATTGTTCTATGGGGATCCCCCGGTAGCGCAAAATTCCTTTCTCTCCGTTCATGAAAGTGATGCTGCTTTCGCAACTACCGGTATTTGCATAGCCCGGATCAAGGGTGATGAGACCGGTTCTTTTGCGAAGGGTTGAAATGTCAAGGGCCATTTCTCCTTGAGAGCCAGTCACAACAGGCAAATCATAGGTTTGGCCTTCAATTACAAGCTTGGCTGTTTTTGCCATTTCTTTTTACCTCACTCGTGTTATTATAACCTAAAGTGACCGGTTCAAGGTCCAGGGTTCAAGCCCGCCCTGGTGGGACACGATTGAAACGCATTAAAACCCATGCCGGACTCCTGAATTTGAGTCTCTATAATTAGACAGTGCAAAGTCAGGTCTGGGCCAGGGGTTTAAAGGTTATAATACATTGAAATCCATCAGCCATACAAGTTAAAAGTGTCTAAAGTGATCTAAAGTTCATAA
>DAOUXC010000232.1 GCA_030666795.1 Desulfobacteraceae bacterium | reverse complement strand
TTTTAAGGGGTT
Source organism: Desulfobacteraceae bacterium (assembly GCA_030666795.1). Classification (GTDB taxonomy): domain Bacteria; phylum Desulfobacterota; class DSM-4660; order Desulfatiglandales; family Desulfatiglandaceae; genus JAIOSR01. The sequence continues at coordinate 6,169 of DAOUXC010000232.1, read as the reverse complement.
TCAGGACGAACATAAAGGAGGTCTATCTTGGATTGATTGCTGTATACAATCGTGCCCCCCGGAAAATATATTGAACTCCCGGGCACTTTCGTAAGCCTGTGTCCGATGAGCCCGCCTGTACAGGATTCGGCAACAGAGATGGTCGTATTTTTTTCCATGAGCATTCGGCCAACCACCTCTTCCATACTCTCACTTTCCGCTGCAAAAATATAAGGCCCAACGAGGCGTCTGATCTCCCCTTCAACCCGGCCCAGTTCCTTAATGACCGCCGGTTCGCTCTCGCCGCGCAGGCTTAAGGTAATGTGGTTTTCAGGGAAGTGGGGATAAAATCCAAAGACGATGTCTCCCGTCTTCCCACTCAGTTTTTTGAATATCCCGGCGATTTTCGGCTCGTCAAGACCGTAAAGCTTCAGAATCCGTTGTCTCATAACAGGAAGGGTCTTATATAGAGTGAGGATTTCCGGAAGCACGAATTTATCCATGAGATAACGCATTTGATCAGGGACCCCGGGTAGGAAATAGAGGTGGACCTCATTTTCCATAAGTGAAAAACCGCAGGCCGTACCTTCGGGATTCAGCATTTTCGCACCTTCAGGCAGCCACGCCATTTTTTCAAGGGGGGGTGTTATGTCGATCCCCCTTGCCTTGGCGTGCCCCTTTATCTTCTCGAACATCTGTTCATCTAAACAAAGGGACCTGTTCAGGGCCTTGGCAACAATTTCATTGGTTATGTCGTCATCGGTAGAGCCAAGGCCACCGGTTACTATCACAAAACGGGATGCTTCCACTGCCTTTTTCAGTGCCTCGGAGACCATATTAAGGTCGTCTCCCACGGTCGTAATCCGGTTCACACGCAGTCCCGAGGCCGTAAGCCTTCCGGCGGCATACCATGAATTCAGGTCCTGGGTCTTACCCGAAGTCAGTTCATTCCCTGTTGTGATAATTTCACCGTACATTTGATATAATTTTTAACGAGTGAAAAGACATTTAGACAGGATAACAGGTAAATAAATCCGGTTCATCCTGTTATCCTGTCAGCCTTTTTTCAAATAGTTAAAGAGTTATATTTCTATTATACAAAAAGCAGTACTATTCTTACACCGGCATACGCATACAAACCTGCCAGCAGGTCATCCATGACTATCCCAAAACCGCCCTTTAGCCCTTCCAGCCTTTTGATGGGATAGGGCTTCAGGATATCGAAAAACCGGAACAGGATGAAGCCCAAACCAAGGGTCAGCCAGGAAAAAGGCAAAAAAAACATGGTCAGGAAAAAACCCGCCACTTCGTCAATCACTACGGCGGAGGGATCATGATCTTTCAACAAATCCTGTGCCCTACCGGATACCCATACGGCTATTGCCGTGAAGATCACGAGGATCAGACTCTTATATAAGACCCCGAGGTCAATTAAAAAAATGACAACTGGTATGGCCCCTAATGTCCCGATTGTCCCCGGAGCGACCGGAAAAAGACCTATGCCGAACCAGGTTGACAAGACCAGGGCGACTTTCCCTGAAAAACCGGATTGCCCGAAAACTTTTTTTATCGATAGACTATCAGATTGAGATTTTGACATCAAGCAAGTCTGCCCGTGTTCCTTCCTCATTTATCCTAACGTTTCAAACCCATAACCCAGGCAAAGATCTCCCTCAAGGGCCGGTCGTTTTTCAAGGCAACCTCGCGGCATGCCTCATATTCCGGAAGGAAAAAGAATTCCCCCCCGCCTTCAGCGACCTTTTTGACCTTTAGTTTTCCCCAGGGGCTGTCTACCTCAGCCACGGATCGTTTGAGAACCCTTCTCTGGCTGTATTGAAATCGAATGCCCAGGGTGGTGCTCTCCCTGAAGAGGATTTTCATAAGGGTGTCGCCTTGATCGGGCAGACCCATGACCTGGACCTGAACCCCGGGTCTATTCTTTTTCATGTGAACAGGGCAGAAGACCACGTCAAGGGCTCCGGCCTCCAAAAGGCGGTCCATGAGGTATCCCAGCCATTCAGGGCTCGTGTCGTCAAGGTTGGTCTCAAGGACCACGACCGTTTCCGTGTCCTTTTCGGATTGCTCATGCCCAATGAGTATTCGAAGCAGATTTGGCCTTTCCTTCAGGTCCCTGGAACCGGCCCCGTAGCCCACATGTTGTATTACCATGGGAGGCATTGCCCCAAAAGACGCTGCAAGGCATTTTACCAAGGCGGCCCCGGTCGGGGTAACCATTTCATGCGGTATGCCTGAATCATAGACCGGGATACCTTTTAGGAGGGCAAGGGTGGCGGGAGCCGGAAGCGGGATTTTGCCGTGGGCGGTCTTCGTAAACCCCGAGCCGAGAGGAAGAGAGGACGCGTAAAGTTTTTCGATCTTCAGTCTCTCAATACCGTATACGGTCCCAACGATATCTATAATCGAATCCACGGCCCCGACTTCGTGAAAGTGTACCTCCTCGGGGTCCTGGTTATGGATTTTTCCTTCGACTTTGGCGATATTTTCAAATATCTCAATACTCTTTTCCCTGACCGGCCCGCTCAACTCTCCCTGCTCGATGATCTTTCGGATCGCTCCCAGATTCCTGTGGGCATGTTCTTTCCCCTCCGGTATTACTACAAACCGGGTGCCGAAGATATGGTTTCTCGCCTCCCGCCTTGTTTCAAGCCGATAATTCTCAAAGGGCAGGCTTTTGAGGCACTGGCCCAGTTCATCAAAGGAAAGCCCTGTATCCAACAGGGAACCCAAGAACAAATCACCACTTATTCCGGAAAAACAGTCAAGAAAGGCTATTTTCATGGCACGGGTCCGATTTATGAGAGTTCTAACCTTGATATTGCCGCCCCGGAGGAATAAGCTTCGCACTCCACAGGGCAGGCAAAAAGGCGCAAAATACACAAAAAATAGAAGCTACGTATCGTAATATCAGTCACTTATGTGCCTCAGAGACATAGATTTGGACTTTTGACGAAACCGTCAAGGTTAGAATCATATAAAAAGCCCTGCCCGGGGGGCAAGGCTTTTTCTCAGAATGGAAAGATATGTTACAACGCCTCTGCAATGAGTTCGGAGATATCCTTGATTTCTATCTCATTTTCTTTGTTGGTGGTCTTGCGGCTGTCTTCCAGCATGGAGATGCAGTACGGGCAGGCCGTGGCCAGAATGGATGCGCCGGTGTCACATGCCTCATGTATCCTAACATCCGAGAACCGCCATTCCGGTTTTGTTTCCATCCATAGACGGCCCCCGCCGGCACCACAGCAGAGACTATCCTTTCTTATGTTTTTCATCTCCACCAGGTTGTCTCCCGTAACGGCATTAATCAGGGCACGGGGCTCGTCATACACCTCGCTGTGCCTGCCAAGATAACAGGGATCATGATAGGTGACCTTTTTATCCAAGGTCCCGGAGAGCTTCAGCTTTCCCTCCTCCAAAAGGCCCGCAAGCAACTGGGTATAGTGTACCACCTCAAATTCCCCTCCCAACTCCGGGTACTCCTGGGTGAAGGTATAGTAACAGTGAGGGGATGTTGTAATGATCTTCTTGACGCCCTTATCCTTGTAAAGATCGATGTTTTTCTGGGCCGTATTCATGAAAAGCTCTTCATCCCCGATTTTTCTCATGGACTCGGCACAGCACCGCTCTTCCTCACCGATCACCCCGAAACTGATACCGGCCGCGTTGAGCACTTTGACCATTGCCTTTGCAATTTTCTGGCTCCTCGCATCATAGGCCGACGTGCAGCATACAAACAGAAAATATTCCTTGCTTTCGTCAAATGTCGGCACATCGAGACCTTCCATCCATGCGGTCCTCTTCTCGCTGGGTTCGGACCAGGGGTTTCCGTTGCTGTGGACGCTTCCGGTGGCCGTTTTAAGGACCCCGGGTATTGCCCCGGTTTCGGCAATCATGGCCCGCATTGCCTTTACAACGTCGATGATGGTAACCCCCCTGGGGCATTTCAGTACGCACTTGTTGCAGGTTGTACAGCCGTAAAGGATATCATCCGACTCATATCCCTCAACACCGAGCTGGGCCATCCTGATCAAACGGCGGATATTAAACGGACCGTCCACAACCCGCCAGGGACAGGACCCCGCGCACATTCCGCACTGCATGCAGAGGTTCAGTTTTTCCGCTCCCATGGCCACGAGGGCCTCGTTGACTTCGTAAAACGGGGTTAGTGCTTCTTCCATGCTAAAAATGCTCCTTTCGATAAAATAAGAACTCCCAAACACTCCTAATTTAGTGCTCATCCATAAACTATCGTTTTTGGAGTCGCGCTATCGGCCATCAGCTCTCGGCTTTCAGCAAAAGACATTAAAAACAAGGTGTTGACCGATTGCTGACTGCTGAAAGCTCCATCCAGAAATTGGTCGTTCCTGGACGGACACTATTTAGTTTTTTTGAATGTGATTTTTTTAACAAACCCCCTTTTTAATGTCAACAAGTGAATTTGGTTGGAAAATCAATACCATAAGCAAAAGCACCGTATTTTCTCAATAAATCCGGTCGATGACAACCGGATTAAGGCATTGGGGGAAGAATTATGGATATGTATCCTGTAGGACTTTTGGCGCCCCACGGGCAAGCCCTTGGCACCACTCAGTTTCGCCGATTCGCTTCGCGAACGGCCGGACTTGGTGGTACGACATCTCGACCGTAACCGAATTCATCCACTGCTAAAGCCGCTGTTTTTTAAGGCGGGATAAATTTTCGGAGACGTGGTCTGAGCAATGACTATCAGTTATGCTGAAAATCCTGATAGATTGAAGTTCCCTTATCGGCAGCTTTTTTTCTACAACAAATGGAAAGATTAATATCAACGTTTCATAAGTTCATAAATGACTAAAACCGAATTGATGAAGGTATTCAGCTCTTTTGGCTTGACGTATTTTCCATGACGATACATCAGCAACCATTGATTCAATGCCTCAACATTCCATCCGGGATTTTGGCAAAAAAAATCAAGAGCGGGCGTTGCAATAAGATCTTTCAGTCCTTCCCGGTCCTTATCGCAAAAGATTCGGTAATGTTTTGAAAATTTCGGATTAAATGAAATATCAACTTCCTTGTACCTGAGTTGCCAATTAGCCACTTTTTGAGTTAATAGCCTCATGGCAGCTACAGTAAAACGTTCTCTTTTTCTGCTCTCGATAACGAGAGGCGGCCACTTGGTTTTATTCATCTCAAACAATACAACCGTCTGACCAACATCTTGGTCCCGGTGTATAAAGTATTCATAATCGAAGACCCAAAACGGTGGGCGGCTGCATTTGAGAACATTTTTCATTGTGCCGGGCGATTGGAGGCTGAACAGACGAAGGGGCGCAAATTTATCCTTTGGTGTTACGTCAATATTCCCCTCAAAAGTAAACCCATGGAGCATAGCGCTATGCATCAATTTTTTTGTTCTTCTGCTCTTTTGGAAAAATGCCATAAGTAATAGTAAGATATAAGCACAAGTATGCTTGTAATGGTGAATACTAAAAAAAGGAATCCATTCCCGTCCCCATACTGTCCATCCGGTTTGATCCTCTAAAATAGCAAAAGAAATCATAAACAACAACAAAACAAATAATTTTCAAGTTGAAGCCTGATTGAGATTATCAGGTTCTTGACTATTCGCCAATCAGAAGCCGCTCGTCGTGGAAACGAACAACAAACAATAGACACTATTAGGTATCGTCTTTCATAGGGCTTCTATATCCTCTTCAAAATTGGTGCTCCCCGTTGCCACATATTTGGCGCCATCTGAAATGACCACGTCTTTACTTTTGATTAGCAATTCACAGTGGCTGATCATCTCGTTTTCAGCCATTAAATGTCCATGGCCTTTCAGAAATCTCTCCTCAAAATGTTCCCGAGCAATTTCTTCGGCTGTTTTGGGCCCTGGTTCAAGTATCTCCAGAATTGCGGCACATCGATCGATGTGATGTTTCAAAAGCTCGTCGACTCTTCCGGCTAATTCCATTCCATTCCACTGATTTTTATAATACAACCGATGTGCCGGGAAAACGACTATGTCGGGAGTGCGTTCGGCAATTTCACCTAATTTTTTGAGGGACCTTATATACCGAAGCAAACCGAATATTTCTTCCGGTTTGCCGTAAGCATGCTTTATTATTTCGGAGACTGTATCATATGACGACTCACAAGTAGGCATGGAGGTAATTTCGGGTAAGACAAT
>DAOUXC010000307.1 GCA_030666795.1 Desulfobacteraceae bacterium | reverse complement strand
GAACGCCCTTCTCGTGAACACGTTCAATCTCGGCAACGATGTCCTTTAGCTGGGCCGTCTGCAATCTTATTAAGGAAAAGGCGTGGGACAGATTTTTATTATAATCAACATCCCTTTCGCTCGAAGCGACTTCGGCCAGGAATCCTTCCGCATCCCCAAGGGCCTTTGTGATATGTTCCACCCTCTGGCTCATGCTGTCGTGAAACTGAACGGCAACCACAAGATCGCCCACCTGTTGCGATATCCGCCGGGAGTGTTCGCCGGCCTGTTCCGCGACCTGAAGCGTGGACGCCATAAGGTTCTCGATCTCCCTGACAGCGTCCCGGACAATCCCCCGGGCATTTTTTCCCAATCGGTTTATCTCCTTCAGCCCTTCAACAAGATTTCCATACAGGGATTTTTGCTTGTCCTGGGCCGATTTCAATACATCCAGACTGCCCTCGGATATAGACTTGATTTTCATTGAGAGATTTCCAGTCTCCTGTGCCACAACCGAAAAGAGCTCTGTTGATTCATTTGAGCGAGCGCTTTCTATACCGATGTTCACTGCAACAACTTTGAGAAGCAGGCCGATTTTTTCAATCAACGGGAATATGCCGGAAAGAGAACCTAAATGTTCCAGAACCGTTTTTATCCGGGCCGTTTTCCAGGAGATGTCTTTCTGGCAGCGTTCGAGTTCGGCCATGGATTCTTCGGCAAGGCCGCGCAGTTGAAAAAGCACACCTTCCCCCTCTTTTCCGCCTATCAGGTTGACCGAATCAAGGACGTGTTGGGTCAACCCCGTTGCATCCCCGTATATGACCTGGAGGTCATGTCCAATCCGTATAAACTCAGGCTCAACACCTTCGGATATAGCCTCAAGATCACGGCCGAGCAGAGACAGTCCGGACGGCATATCTTGAGCTATTTTTTTTTGTGCATTACAGGAAGTGCTATTTTTCTTTGATGCAAGAAAACTTGAAAGGTATCTCAGCTTTTCTTTGAGCCATTCATCATTGTGATTTCCGAGCCACTCCAGCATTTCAATTTTCCTCAATTGATCCAGTATCCGAAATCTGTTTCCATCCTGTGGTTACGTTTTTTCTAATATCGTAACTGGCATTTGGTTGTGAGAAAGGATATGCCCCCAATCCTTCTCTCTCCTCCAGTGCCTTCTTTTTTAACATATGATGAATCAACCTGTTCAGGACCGAAACGAGGTCCATAAAATCACCGTCGGCATACGTAACGAACCGTGGATAAAGCCTGTGTCCTCTCGATATGGTAGCCGGTTCCCTATCGGGTAGAACCAGGAGGATGGGACTATCATTAATGAGATTGCGTATGGAAATAAGTTCTTCAAGCCGCTCCCTGTTCTCGGGCATAAGTATCATTATGGCCCGGTCTACGATGGGATAATGGAAACGATCACAAAGGGCTTCCACGGTTCGGTAGACTTTGATCCGATGGCCATGAATCTTTTTTTTGATGTCGCCCAGTAGAAGCTCTGCGGGTCCTTTTTTTGCGGTAGAAAAAAAGATGATGATCACAGGAGTCTCCATCGTAAGTTTCTATTGTATGGGTCAGGCCACACTCCCCCCGGCCGGTCTTCCGCTTGAAAGGAGGCTCCCTTACCCTGCCTTCCTGAATTGTATAATCAAATACCGTGCCAGAATTTTCCGGAGCAGTTAATTGGAAAGTTTTGTCTGTTAGTTCCAACTGTTATATGTTTATTAGAAGGCGAGGCATTGTTGGCAAAGGGGGGAGTTGTCCCGGAATTGGGAAATTATTGAAGCATCGAATGTCCTGATTTCGGGACGAATGCTTTTATCCGCCTTTGCAGAAAAACACGGGCATGCCCGTTGCTGAATGTAAAAAGAAATAAGTTTATTGATAGGGTGTGATGTCACCCGAAAGATAAGGCGGATAACCGCGGCGTAGCCGAAGGCGAAGACGGGTATTTTAATTGGACCACGGGTTTACCCGTGGGTATCCATCCGGGTATAATATCAGGCTGGTCGTTGAATCTGATGTTTTTTCAGGCGTTCGTAAAAACGGGATCGGGAGAGGCCCGAAACTGAGCAGGCTTTTTTTAAGTCCCAGCCTGTAAAGGATATGAGATCTTCAATATAATGCCGCTCGGTTGTCTCTAATAACGCATGTAGCTTCGGCAGCGCGCCGTTCTCTTTTTCCCAATTCCCTGGTTGCGAGTTATTCACCCTTAGACCGGATCGAATTGAAGCGCGTGCCAATGCTGCGCGGATACGGGTAGGCAGGTGAATAGTAAAAAGGGTTCTCAAACGCTGCGCCATAGCAATGGACCTTTCAAGCGCATTTATCAATTCCCTCACATTTCCAGGCCAACCGTAGGTATGTAGGGCCTCCAGGAATTCCGGAGAGAAATCCTTGGTTGCGAACCCGTAGCGATCACAAAGCCTGTCCGTGTAGTGGGTCGCCAGTTCTCTGATGTCCTCTGTGCGATCCCTTAAGGAAGGAAGTCGGATTGTCAGGGATCGCAGGCGAAACAGGAGGTCTTCCCTGAACCGGCCCTCTGAAACCATGAGATTGAGGTCTTGGTTGGTGGCGGAAACCACCCTGAAGTCACTTCGTACTTCCTTTTTGGATCCAATGGGGCGAAAACAATGCTCTTGAAGGACACGGAGAAAGGCCTTCTGGATTTTCAAGGGAAGCTCTCCCACCTCATCCAGAAAGAGGGTACCTCCATCAGCCTGCTTGATCAAGCCTTCTTCAGCCCTGTCAGCTCCGGTAAAAGAACCCTTTTCATGACCAAAGAGGACGCTTTCAACCAGGTTTTCGGGTAATGCGGCGCAGTCGACCACCACAAAGTTTTTGTTTCTACGCGTGCAGTTTTTGTGTATGGCCCGTGCAAAGAGCTCCTTACCGGTGCCCGTTTCCCCGGTAACAAGCACGCTTGTATCACATGTTGCCGCTTGTGCGAGGTAGTCAATGCATTCCTGTAACTTCGGGCTGTTACCTATAATGCCTTCCCGGTTCAAAACCACCGGGGATTTGAATTTTTTCTTTTCCGTGCGGTACTCGAGAGCTCTGGTAAGGGGCAGGCTTATTTCTTTCAGGCTGGCCCCTTTTTCAATGTAGTCCCAGGCCCCGGTTCGAATGGCCAGTTCAGCGCCATCGGGGTTGCCATATCCGGTAATAATGATGATTTCCGGGTCGGACGGAGACGTCCTGAATTTGGATAATGATGACAAGCCGTTTCCATCGGGAAGATTCACATCCAGCAATACCACGTCAAAAGGTGCTGATGATGCGGCATGAAAGCCCTCCTTCAAAGAAGATACGCAGAAGGGATTGTGTCTCAACTGCTTTACGAGAACGGAAAGGGTATATCTCATCCCTTCATCGTCGTCTACGATCAGGATCTCCGCCATCAGGTCGCTCCATTTTCAGTATCTTTTTTTCAACCTCCATCACCTCAACATTCTTCCTCTAAAGCAAACGGGAAGCACCTGAGGATTAGGTCTTATGAAAGAAGAAGTCTAATCCATTCAACGAATTTTTTGCAGGAATTATGCCAAGAAAAGGAAGAAAATATTCATGATTGATTGCAGCCGGTTAGCAACCTATCGGGATGACATATCAAGATGAAAAAGCACGGTCCGTGTCGGGATTTCGGTTTTTGTCAGCTTTTTGACGTCCACAGCCTCCTAAACATCTATTGCATTTTTTTAATCCAACACCCGCCTGACTACCTCTGCAAGGTCTTTTATGGCCAGGGGTTTCATGACGAAGGCCTTGATTCCTATCTCCAGGGCCTTTTCTTTTGAAATGATGTGGCTGAACCCGGTACAGAGGATAATGGGAATATCCTGCCGGATTTTAATAACTTCCCGCGAGAGTTGCTCTCCCGTCATGTTGGGCATGGTCATGTCCGTGATAACCAGGTCAAAATATCCGGGTTTTTCCTTAAAAAGTCTCAGGGCCTCTGTGCTGCTGGTCCTGATCGTCACTTTGTACCCCAGATGTTGGAGGATATCTTTGCCCACTTCGGCCAGGACTGCTTCGTCATCTATTAAAAGGATGTGTTCGTTTCCCGAAGGTAAAAATTTTTCAATCTTAACTTGCTCTTTAATCTCCTCCTTCTCTCCTTCAATGACTGGGAAAAATACCTGGAAGGCCGTTCCTTTACCCGGATCGGTCTCCACTGTAACGGCCCCCTCGTGCTTCTGCATTATCCCCTGTACCACGGCAAGGCCCAGACCCGTCCCCTCCGCCATGCCCTTGGTGGTAAAGTAAGGGTCAAAGATACGTTCCAATTTTGCCGGTTCTATTCCGTATCCGGTATCCTTCACTTCAAGTCGAACATAGGGACCCGGGAGAAGATCATGGTGTAAGGTGGCCATTGTCTCGTCAACAGCTACTCTCCCCAGTTTGACATAAATGGTCCCGCCCTTCTCCCGCATGGCGTGTTCTGCATTGGTGCAGAGATTCATCAGGACCTGGTGTATCTGTGAGGGGTCTCCCTTGATAAGCCCCAGGTCCT
>DAOUXC010000166.1 GCA_030666795.1 Desulfobacteraceae bacterium | reverse complement strand
CTGTGCTCTCCGCTCGGGGTCCGGGTCATGTATTTGATCAGGTACTGGTTCTTTAATTGATTGGCAATGGTCTGGTAAAAACCCGGCAACTCTTCCAAAGAGGAAGCCAACAGGCTTCGACCCCCGGTAAGACTGGCCATGCGGCCCAGTTCACGGGCATCAACCTGGGGGCCTACACCGATGGTGTAGATTGGTACTCGAATCGCCTTTGTGGTTGCGGCGTCAATGACGTCGTTGGAACCGCATGCGCTGCATTTACCACCGGCCTTCTCATCCTTTCCATCCGTTAGCAGGATAATTGCCCTTCTTCCTTTGGGTATCTCTGCTGTTTTTTTGACAGCTTCAAGGGCAGTGTCATAGAGGCGCGTTGCCGCATTGGGTTTTGCGGCCAGTCCATTGACGACATCCTCTGCCGCAGCGTGGTCGGTCGAGAAATCGAAATTAAGAATTGAGTCATTATTGAAGCTGTAAATGGCCACTCGATCTTCTTCCGACAACATGGAAATGAAGTCCATTGCCGCCATCTTTGCAGCATCCATCGAGGTCTGCCCGGATTTATCCTGGGCCTGCATACTGCCACTGGTATCTATGGCTAATACAATGGCCATGGGATCGGTGGTTTGCGAGGCATTTTCAATGGAAATTTCTTTGCCGTCCTCAAGTGCTATAAAATTGGGCTCTGAAAGCCCGGGAATGGGATTATCATCGGCGTCTGAAACAGTGACATATGCACGGACCTCATTTGCACCTTGCTCGGGAACGGCGGAGGCTTCTATATAGTTAATGGTAAGACGTTCAATAGGCTGTGCCCGGACAAAACCTACCATAGAAAACACGACCAGCAAACTGAAGAGGAGAAATGTTTCCAATCTGAATGTAGCGCAATTTTGCTTCATGCGTGAATCCTTCCCCGTGTTTGATTATTTCCCAATCTCAAAGCTGTCAGTATAAGGTAAACTGATTCATGTGTCAACAATGGAGATGTTGCCGCGTCCCTTCAATACTCTCTTGGATCACGACTTCAATAAGTTGGGTAGGAACAGACTCAAAGCCGGCCAATATGTAATAAGCAGGAGGGTTAAGAGAAGCAGGAACAAGAAGGGCAGGGTTGCCTTATAAAGCTGCACAATCGGGCGGTCAAATCTGGAACTGGCAATAAAAAGATTCAGACCGACCGGCGGCGTGTTATAGCCGATACCCAAGTTGGCCAAGAAGACGATCCCAAGGTGAACGGGGTCAATGCCAAAACGTGAGGCCAGGGGAACAATCAGGGGAACCACCACCAAAATGGCACTGAAGATATCCATCATGCACCCTACAAGGATCAGGAAAAGGTTCAGGATCAGGAGGAACCCGATCTTGCTTTGGACCATCCCCTCCATAAAATTGAGGATCTTCATGGGAATAAAAGCGTCTACGAGATAGTTTGTAAAGCCTAGCGCGGCCCCTAAGATGATCATAATACCCCCCACCATCTTCATGCTTTCTTTCATAATCCGGGGAATATCCCGGGTAAGGCTCAATTCTTTAAAAATAAGGACTTTGACAAAAAGTACGTATGCGACAGTAAGGGCGGCCGCCTCCGTGGCCGTGCTGAAACCGGAATAGATTCCGAAGATAATCAAGAGGGGGATCGGTAGTTCCCATGCAGCCTCTTTCAGGGCTCCAAGGAACTCGCCGGGCGAAAAAGGCGGCCTTTCAAGCTTCCATTTCCTGCCCATGTACACTGAAAAAAGGCAGGGAACTCCAACCATCAAAATTCCCGGCAGGACCCCCGCCATGAAGAGTTTTTCAATGCTTGTGCCTGAAACAAACCCGTATAAAATGATGGGAAGGCTTGGGGGAAAATGGAGACCCAGGCTACCCGATGTAGTCATGAGGCCAAGGGAAAAGTTCTCTTCATATTTTTCCGAGATAAGGGCAGGGAAAAGTAACCCGCCAAGAGCGATAATCGTAATCCCGGTGGCACCGGTAATGGCCGTAAAAAAAGCGCACGAAACAAGCGCGACAACACCCAGTCCGCCGGGCATCCAACCAAAAAGGCTCCTGGAAAACCTGACCAAACGGGTAGAGGTTTTTCCCTCCGCCATCAGGTATCCGGCAAAGGTAAAAAGTGGAATGGCCAATAAAACGGGGGCATTAGCTAAACGGAAGATTTCGATAGGGATGGCGGTAAACTCTATACCGCTCACATAAAGACCTAACATGCCCGCGGCCAGAATGCCTGCAAAAAGGGGCATACCTAAAATAATGAGGATAATCAATAATATGACCATCGAGATGATCATTTTGTCACTTCCCTTAAAATTTGAAGACCCTGGTCGATGGCCCTTAAGGAAAAGCGAAAAAGGATCAAGGCAAATCCCGCAGGAAGGATCATCTGGCCGGCCCAGTTGGGAAGATTAAGGAACATGCTTCCGCCAAACTCCATTTCCATCTTTATGTAATCTATGCAGGCCTTGACCATGATCGCGGAAATCACCACGCACACAACCGACAGTAAAAGCTCACGTGTACACTCCCATTTTGTCGGTAAAAATGTGGAGAAGAGATCGATTTTGATGTGTTTGTTCTCCCCTGTGATGAGAGAGGCCCCCAAAAAAGTCAACCATAACACCAGGAGTCTTACGAAAGGTTCAGACCAGTCTAAGTATCCCATCAGGGAGTTGGCCCATTGAAGATGGGCATGGGTATAGAGCCCCCTTAGACACACCTGAACAAAGGTGAGGGTCACCATCAACCAGAGCAATGTGATAACCAACCATCCCTCGAACCTCGCAAGGGCTTTATCGATCAATCTAAGGGTTTTCATGGTTTTTTCTTCAGAATCACATACACGCGGTCAAGGATTTCCGTAGGGTAAATTTTGGATGCCAGTTTACCGGCTACACTGTCATGAACACTGTAAAATTCGTCCAAATCCGCACCTGTGGGGACAGGTGTGATGGTCAGACCGCTCTCACGGATTAACCGGACAGATTCTTTGGTTTGCTTTCTCAAAATTAAAGTAAGTTCCTTAACGGCAACCCGGAAAGAGTTGATCAGGATATCGGCGAGGTCACAGGGTAGTTTTTTAAAGTATCTTGATGAGATAAGGATCGCCCCCGTGGAATGGGCAAGCGGCAGAGAGGTCATATAATTCATGGAAGTATGCCATTGAAGGGCCAGGGCGCCTAAAGGAGGTGCATAGACTGTGTCTATCATACCTGTGTTGAGGGCCGTTGTGACATCAGTAATGGCTAACGGAATGGGATTGACTCCCATGGCGGAAAATGTCTCTTTGGCAATAGGATCACCCGCCCAGGCCCACACCTTGAGACCGGAGAGATCCTTCACCTTGCGAACCGGTTTTTTTGAGAAGAGATGAGCATTACCAACTTCCGCCCAGGATATGAGTTCAAAACCTCTTTTTCGAAAGGCATCCGCAAACAATGGGCCCATTTTCCGGTGAACCAGGTCAGTCTCTTCGTAGTTCCGAAATAAAAAGGGGAGGTCAAGTACCCTGACCATCGGGAGTATCTGCCCGAAACCCACACCGGAAAATGCCGCACAATGGATCTGGCCGATCCTGATTTTTTTTAAGACATCCAGTTCATCGCCGGCAATTCCGCCCGCATAGACCCTCAAACCGAGCCTGCCCCCGCTTTTTTTTCTGATGTCTTTATCAAGTTTTCTTAATTGTTTGATCCATGTAGATCCTTCGGGCGCAACGGTTGCAAATTTGATCATGTATTGCTGTTTTGCAAAAGCGCAATCGGTTTCAGCCACGCAGCAACTCAAACATATTCCCAAAATCCAACTGAAAAGGACAATCGATTTTCTGCTAAACAATTTGACCTCCTAAAAAAACAGGTCCTCCGACATTTCCATCAACCGTTTTGTCTTCTCTTTCATCACCGCATTTATAAGACAGACTTCTTTCAGCCCATCCGAAGGGCTGCTTTCAACCTCTTTGATCAGTTTTAAAAACAATTCTTTGTCCTGAACCCTGACCGCATAGTATTTGGCAAAATAGTATTGGGCAAGAAGGAATTTACCATTACTAACGCCAATTGCCTTTTCAAAGTACGTCTTTGCCCGGCCTGCCTTACCGCCTAAAGCCACTGGCATTGCGGCAGAAATAGAACCCCTCATGATATACGATAGACCATGGAAAAAATCCGGTTTTATCTCCATGACCCTTTCAAGACACGCCTGTGCCGCACCCAGTTGTGCAAGGGCGGCAGGTTTGTCAAGATTCAAATTGATCCATGCATTCCAGGAAATAGAGGTCCAGAAAAGGGCCTCGATTTCTTTCTCGCCATATGCCAGTAATTTGCTCCTGATGATGTCCTTTTTTAGACCGGCGTCTATTAGCTTGAAGGCATTTCTGCCAGTGGCCCTGAACCCGTAAGTCCTGGCCCTGAGATAGAGAGTTGAGGCTCTTTCCGGATCATCGTCCTCGACAAACAGCATGGCGTAGCCTGTAAAGCCCATACACAGTGCGTTCAAAAGCTGCCTGTTATCAGGATCATTCTTTAGGAGCCCCTCCATAAGCTTAAGATTTGAGGGGAGGGACTGTTTTGCCAGGTCCGGGTCGCATTCCTCGAAAAAGGCCTGGGTAAAGGCGGGGATCAGGGAAGGCGAAACCCGCAATGCCATTTTGACGCATCCTCCCAGAAAAATCGATGAAAGGAACATGATAATCAATATTGTATGATTCTTTTTCATGTTCAATACCCAATAAACGGGTCTTTTTCTTTGGGTGGGGCCGCCAACAGTTTTTTTGCTAAAAACTGTGCCCCTGAACCGTTTTCCATGTCCATTACCCTGCGATAATATTTTTCCGCTTCTTCCCTGTCACCCTCCAGGTCATAAACCATACCCATTTTTACAAGGGGAAACGCTATCATTGCGGGATCGTTTTCAGGATCGGCCAAATTCAGGATTTTAGCAAGCTTTGACCTGGCTTCGGGATATTTTCCATGATAAAGAGCGTAAACCGTTTCCAGATAAAGCGCACGTCTACGCCATTGGGAGGCCTTATTTAGGGAAGATGCCCGTAAACTTCTTTGCCTCAGGTCATAGAGGGTATCTCTGTATCGAATTACCCTTTCCAGTCTTATGTAGCATACACCCTTAAGGGTATTATATCGCAGGTTCATGTCATATCTTTTTGACAGGCCTTCAGCCAGGTCCAGGGCCTTTGAGAAGTCCTCTTCAATAAAAAGATATATATGCAGAAGCATGCTTTTTGCTTCCGTTTCCGAGTAAGTTGCCTCCTCGGCGGCAAGCTGCAATTTTCTCAGACCTTCCTCCTTGTTTCCCTTGTGAAGAAGAAGGTAGGTCAGGAATTTCAGGACCCCCGAGAGATGGGCCGTATAATAATCAAAAGTGCCTATGCCCAGCATGACATCTTTGTTGTCGGGGTCCATATTCAGGCAGGTATTCAATGCTCCGATTGCATCTTTAGCCAAAAAAAAAGAAGAGAGCCAATTGCCCCTCATGAGTTCAAAACGGCCTTTAAAACCTAAAGCTCCTCCTAAGAAGAAATAGTCATAGCTGTCAGGCTTACGGCCTCCTTCAATCCTGCTCCTGGCCACATGGATGGTTCTATCAATACGTTTTTTGAATTCATCTACGGCCTCAGGAGACCAGAAACCCGAAGCTAAACGGGACCAGGTTACCATTGCCATATAAAAATAGCCGCCCGGTTTTTGGGGAGATTCGGCAATGACCTTCAGGAAGATGTTTGCTGCCTCGTCAAATCGCTCGTCGTAAAGGAGATGTATACCTCTTATGATCGTTTTATTTACCCGCGCTACCTTAAAATCCGAATTTTCCTCGCCCTCAAGACCCCAGACAGCCGGTTGTAAGGAAAAGAACAAAAACAGGGTGAGCAAGACTGAAAAAAGGGCACTGGATGGATATAGATCCCTTTCGTAATGACCCTTTAAATCATGCATTGAGGGTTTGACCTTGAAAATCAAGAGACACGTCATATTTTAAACGTACATGAAATATGAGGCTTAGGCAAGAGGGAAACCATTAGCTTCAGAGAAAATTGTGTAAGAATTTTAAGGCTAACATAAAGATTTAGTGGACTTTTTTCCTTTCTGTGGTAATAATACGGGCAACTTTGACAAGGAACACCCTGATTGTTATAGAAATTCTCTTTCTAAATCCCGTCTGGGGCGGGACATCACATAAAATCGCAAAACGATTGAATAACTTGTGGGGAGCAGTTGAAGATGAAGATATTGGTTTTGGGTTGTACCGGAATGTTGGGAAAAGAATGTGAAGAAGTGCTTGGTCTGGATCACGAGGTTGTTACGCCTGATAAAAAGGAGTTGGATATTATCAGTTGGGACGGGGTTATTGAAAACCTCCAGGAGGTTTTACCCGATGTTGTTCTTAATTGTGCCGGATTTACAGATGTGGACGCCTGTGAAACCGAAGATTTCAAAGTGAGAAAAGTAAATGTCGAAGGACCCAGGAACCTGGCCCAATGCTCCGCGAGATTTGAATGCAAATTTATCCATATTTCCAGTGACTACGTGTTTGACGGGCAAAAACCGTTTCCGCAACCCTATTTTGAAGATGATGCACCAAATCCCCTTTCGGCCTATGGGAAGAGCAAAATGGAAAGCGAAAAGGCCGTTCGGGAAAATGCCCCGAATTACATTATAATACGTACTGCCTGGCTGTACGGTATTCATGGGAACAACTTTATCAAATCCATTGTGAAACAGGCATCCGATAAAAAAACGAAAGTACTGAAAGTCGTGGATGATCAGTTTGGTTCGCCTACCTGGGCCCACAGGCTCGCATTGCAGATCAAAGAACTCTTGCATCATGATGGGAAGGGGACATATCACGCGACATCAGAGGGTTATTGCAGTCGACTTGAATGTGCCGAATTCATCATAAAAAAACTGGGGCTTAAGGCCAAAGTTAAACCTTGCAGCATGAAAGATTTTCATGATGCTGCAAAACGACCTTATAACTGCCTGTTGGAAAACAGGCTGTTAAAAAAACAGGGGATCAGCGTTATGCCGGATTGGAAAGAAGACCTGGACACCTTTCTTGAAAAATTCGGTGAAGAACTCATCAAAGAAGCCAAAGAAAAGAAAAACTGAGGAGCGGTGAACACTTTAAAATGAGATTTCTTTTGGCCCTGTTGGGGTTATCTTATGTCTTCTGTCCATACGATTTTTTGCCCGATTTCTTTATAGGATTAGGATGGATTGATGACCTGACTGTGCTGGGCCTTCTCTGGTGGTATTTTTTCGGGAGGAAAAGGTTCAAATACCAGGGCTATTACGAAAAGGGGCGGCAAACCTCTTCCGGAAAGAGTGAAGAACGTTTCTACGAAGAAAAAAACACTGACACGGGACACGAGGACCCTTGCTCAGTGTTAGGCGTAGAAAGAGACGCGTCCCCGGAACAGATAAAACAGGCATACAGACAGCTTGCCAACCAGTACCATCCGGATAAGGTTGTCCATCTCGGAGAGGAATTCAGAGAATTGGCTGAAAAACGCTTCAAGGAAATACAGGAGGCATACAAGACGCTAATCCCTAAATAGCGCCCATCCACAAACGAAAAAAAGGGCACTTTCAAGTCTCCAATTCAGAAATGCGTATTTTTTTACAATAACAAGGCTTCCGGGAACCCGCTGCGAAGCAGTGGGACTGAGTCACCGCGAAGCGAGGGCGAAGAAATCAAGGGATTAGGCGGAGACGTAATGTAGCACGTCGCACAACGAATCCCGCCGATTGACGCTGACCTG
>DAOUXC010000151.1 GCA_030666795.1 Desulfobacteraceae bacterium | reverse complement strand
TAAATAGTGCCCATCCATAAACCAAAAAAGGGCACCGAGTTGTGTCCAATTCAGAAATGAGCAATTTTTCGCAAGATGAATGTAGGGCGTCCCGCCTTTAAGGGCGGGAACAACCAACCCTGCCGATTGACGAAGAGATTGCGGAAAAGGGCCATTTCTGGATGGACACTAAAGAGCTTTCTCGGTTGGGCCTTAAAGGAAGACTAAAAAAGTATTGAAAGCCCGATAGTGACCAGCCATTGATCTCTTTCATGGTCTCCGTCAAAATCTGGCAAATTATTGCTTCTACCGTCTCCCTCAAGATCTGTTGCCTGATAAGCGATGCCGATAAAAGGTTCCAGCGTTACCGGAGCTACCTTAATGGTACTGCCAAGAGTAAGCCCGATTCCCCAGAGACCGCCATCCATGGATACACTTTCTTTAAAATTAGGGATTGGGATATCGTTTTTATGGCCCCAGTCGGCCCAGCCGCAAAAACAATCAAATCCCGCCCGGAAATCAACTGTGGGTGAAAATTCTTTTTCATAGGCGAGTCTAAGAGTGATCCTATGCTCATCGTAATCCGGGACGTCATCCATATCAAAATCAAAGGAACCTCCGGGTAAACGAATATCCACCATAAATTCATTGTTGTTTTCAAAGTATCGATAATAGATACTTGAGGCAATATTCGACGTATCATTGAGCGCGATATCGATGCCTCCGCCCGCTTCAACGTTCCAGTTTACTTCTTTGTGTTCATAATAGAAATCTGCAGGAATGCCTGCAAAGGTAGTATCGTCAGCGCCATCTCTAACCTTTTTTTGGATACCGGCACTCACCAGGAAAGGCAGGGAAAAAGAGTCGTCAACTTTGTAACGCAGCCAGAAGTCGCCACCCAGAGACCAACCCTCAACATCACCGTCCATTTTAGCGCGTGACACAAAAACATCATCTTTGGAATAGAGTTCATTGTCACCGCTGAATATATAGCTACCCTTTAAGGTTAATCCAAAGTCAGCATTGCGTCCCAGCTCGCTTGCGATAGATGCCTTTAAAAAGCTTTCATAATATTCAGAATCATACGGAATCATGTATGTGTATATATTACTCCATATAAACAGAGGAAAAATAGTTGGAACAAATAAGGGGTTTGTACTGTCAAATCCAAAACGTTCCTGAGACGTCTTATTTTCTTCATTGCGATAGGCGAATCCAGCCTCAAAGCCAATATCAATACTGTCTATTGGAAAGCCGAAAACAAGACTCAGAGTGAAGTCGGTTTTGTCTGCATCCAGATCAAAATCCATGTCATTAGGGCCAAAAAGAAATGAGTCGATTTCACCGTCATAACCGCCGTTCAGGTTTTCATAGGTAAAAAAGATACCCATCCTTCCTGAACCCAGGTTAAAGGAACTTCCAATCAATGCTTCGTGTTTGTATTCATCGCCGGATGCTTTAAAGTCATTGCTCAATTCAAGAGCACCAGCGTCAAAACCCCATTTATAGTCCCAGTCCATAACGTCTGTATAGGTAAAACGATAGTGGGTATAAAATCTTGTTCCGGAACTGTTCATGATCATTGCGGGATGAATGAGCATATCGGATTCATCCTGAACCAGGCCGTAGGGGTCACCCATACCCGCCATTCTTCCCTGCCATGCAAGTGAAGATTCGAAGGTCAAGAAAACTGAAAGCAACCCAAGTACAAATAAAAATAGATGTTTTTTCATCATGTTCCCTTTTTACTTTTTACAAGTTAAGAATAGCTTTGACAGTTAAATTTCACCAGCACAACAAAAAACCCCACCTCTCTTTATTGAGAAACGGGGTTTCTGACGATCATTAAGCATTTTCAAACCTTGTTGAGATTGAAAAAAACGGTTTTTTTGAAGTACTGATTGCTTATATATGAATAAGG
This sequence comes from Desulfobacteraceae bacterium, assembly GCA_030666795.1. GTDB lineage: Bacteria > Desulfobacterota > DSM-4660 > Desulfatiglandales > Desulfatiglandaceae > JAIOSR01. Next base: position 6,257 of record DAOUXC010000151.1, on the reverse strand, counting down.
AAAGGTTAGCAATAAATATTCTAAAAAAATACTATATTTGTTAACCCTTAAATAATGGGTATTGAATGGGTAAAGTTTATACCCATTTTTGAGATATAGACTGAATTACATGAGGTGTTTTTCGGATTTGGGGATATCAAAAATGGGTTGTCTGTCAAAACCGTATTTTTAGGGTCTGGTGGGAAGCTGAGTGTTTTAATGTTGACTATTGACTATTGAATATTGAAGATTGAAAATTGTGTTCGTAGATCTTCAATATTCAATCTTGATGGACCCGTAATAAGTCCAAATTCATGTTTCTGGCGCTCATAACTAAATGATATTACAGCATGTTAATAACATTTTTTGTGTGTTTTGCGTCTTTTTGCCTGCCCTGTGGAATGCGAAGCTTATTCCTCTGGGGCGGCTGTATCAACCTTCAATCTTCAATATTCAATAGTCAATATTCAATTAACAAGGGTAGTCTTTTGGAAAAAAATGTTTCGCCCGGTCTTGCCGGAAAGGTGATTAGATTTGCCGGTTTCCTCAAGGGCCGTGGCTTCAGTATATTTCAGAGCAGCGTGCATGATGCCCTCCTGAGTCTCGGAGAGATCGATCTTTCCATGCAGGAGGATTTTTTTTATTCCCTTCGGGTGAGTCTGACAAATACAGATTTGGAGTGGGTCCAGTTCACGAACCTCTTTGATGAATTCTGGAACAGGAAAGCAGGGGGCGCGGAAGAAACGGAAGAGGATCACATTGATCCTGAACGAGATTTGGAGGAGCCTGTTTCAAAGCCCGAATTCCTGGCTGATATTGATACTGAAGGATCTGCCACGATAGAGGACAGCGAAGATAAAGAATGGTTGGAAGGGGTTGCCTACAGCCCGGTGGCAATGGTGGAAAAAAAGGACCTTGGAAGTTTTGACACGTCGGACATACTGGTTGCGCAGCTTGCCCTTAAAAACATGATGGAGCCGTTCAGGATCGATCTTACCCGGCGCACCAGGGTGTCGCCCAAGTCTGGGGATATGGATTTTCGCCGTGTTATGAGAAACAGTCTCAAGAATGACGGTATCCCCATGGAGCTGTTTTACAAGGAAAAGAAAAGGCGGCTGAAACGCTTGGTGGTCCTGGCCGATGTCAGCGGTTCAATGGACCGGTATGCCCGTTTTGTGATGCCGTTTATTTTAGGGCTCAGGGGAGTGGGATCGAGGGCCGAGGTATTTGCGTTTTCCACATCATTGGCCTCCATCACCTTTGCTATCAGGCACCTGTCTCTTGAAAAGGCACTCGAGCGCATTGCGCAAGAGGTCCCTGACTGGTCCGGGGGCACGAGGATCGGGTATTCGCTACAACAGTTTAACCGGGACCAGGGCCGAAGGCTTTTAAGCCGGCGGACTGTTGTGGTTATCCTGAGCGACGGCTGGGACCTGGGCGGGAAGGAGCTTCTGAAAAGGGAAATGGCGGTCTTGAACCACAAGGCCTACTGCGTGATGTGGCTCAATCCCTTGGCAGGTGATCCGGATTATGAACCCATGTGCCAGGGTATGAAGCTTGCTCTTCCTTATGTGGACTATGTTATGCCTGCCGACAGTCTGCAAAGCTTAAAAAGGGTAGGAAAACTGCTTGCAAAGGTGATGGTTCATTGATTCGCTCTTTAGCATTTGTAGTTAATTGTGGCAAAATAAACGGGTTACCTCAATTGAGCAGGGGTTATCTCAGAGGGTTCAAGGAGTCAAGGATTCAAGGGGTCGAGTGAAATGCTAAAGAATTACAAAGAATTGAAAGTCTGGCAGAAGTCATACGAACTCTGTTTAGAGATATATGGAATAACAGCAAAATTTCTAAAGGAAGAAAGATACGGCTTAACTTCACAGATAAGAAGATCGGTTGTTTCTATTCCTTCAAATATAGCAGAAGGATATGGAAGGAAGACAACCTTGGATTACGTCAGGATGCTTTACATATCATATGGTTCTGTTTGCGAATTGGAAACACAGATATTGTTGGCAGGGGATCTGGATTTAATTGAAAAAGGTGAGTTGGGTACACTAAACAAAGAAATAGCCGAAATCGAAAGGATGTTGAAAGCACTGATAAAGTCTTTGGAAAACAAACCCCTGAATCCTTGACCCCTTGAATCCTCGAACCCTCTTCTCCAAAATTGGAGAAGAACCATTAGCGCCCTTCTTTGGGTGCAATTAAAGCGGCGGGGTCGCCTCAAAAATCCCCCTAAATCCCCCTTTAAAAAAGGGGGACTTCAGAGCTTCCCGCCTTTAGAACAGCAGGGCTTCAGGCTTTTCCCCCCTTTTGTAAAGGGGGGGCAGGGGGGATTTTGTAGCCGGAGATGGACACTCTCCCGGGCATTAATGTGTTATCAACGTTTTCAATTTCACCCGCCCTCTTTAACCAGCTTGACACCTTCCGGGGCAGTGAAATGAAAAAACTCCTTATCGAACTTTGCTTTTTCAGCAAGACCTTTAAGTCTGAACCGGGTAATACTCCCTAACTGGTTGTGAATATCCACCTGGTCGATATCATAGCTGTCTGACACGGTAAGGACAATACGGTCAATTTCCTGCCAGGCAGGGTCCGGTCTGAGTTCGATTTTATATACGCCCTGTTCCTCCTGCATGAGCATTGCCACCTGGAAATTTTCTTCCACCCGGACAAGACCCCGGAATATGTCGCTCAACAGTCTCAACTCCTTACCGAATTCACAGAATGGATATTGATGGGCCTGTTTTTTGTGAGGTATGTACCACCAGAGCGTCTCTCCGTTGGCGATAATGGTCTCTGTCTGGGGTTTTTCCTGCTCCAACCTGAGAAAATAGGGGGATCTGAAATAAATCCGGCCTGTGGCAAGATCCCCCTTTACCTGTTTGCCCAGCATGGACATGGACCGGGTGATTACCTCCCGGGTATAGTTAACAGTAAGACCCGGGAGATGATTGTGTTTATTGCGAATGCCTTCGAGTATGCCGGATAGATTATCGCTTCCCAGTAACGGGCTCACACAGAAAAGAGACAACATAAGACTTGATAGTACAAAGACCCTTCTCATTACTCAGTCCCCTTTCTCGCATAGACCTCACGAGGCCTCACCCCGTCCGAGGGCCCCACGATTCCTTCAATTTCCATGGCCTCGATCATACGGGCCGCCCGGTTATAGCCGACCCTGAGTTTCCGCTGCAGCATGGAAATGGATGCCTGTCCTGTCTTAGCGACAATTTCTATGGCCTCATCGTACTTTTCATCTAACTCCATTTCATTGTTTTCCGACTGCTCCACCCGGTTCATTTCAGTAAGAATGCTTGTGTCATATTCCGGCTTTTTCTGGTTCCTCAGGAAATCGGTTACGTCCTGTATCTCTTTTTCAGAGACATATGCCCCGTGAATTCGCGTGATACGACCGACCCCGGGCGGCATAAACAGCATATCCCCCTCTCCCAAAAGATGCTCGGCCCCCATTGTGTCCAGAATGGTCCTGGAATCCACCTTTGAGGAGACCTGGAAAGAGATCCTGGCAGGGAAATTGGCCTTTATAACACCGGTAAGGACATCCACCGAAGGTCTTTGTGTTGCTATAATCAGGTGAATACCCGCTGCACGTGCCATTTGAGCCAGCCTGGTAATGGACTCTTCCACATCCCTGGAGGAGGCCATCATGAGATCGGCCAACTCATCTATGACAAGGATGATGTAGGGGAGGGTCTTCCCGATTTTCTCCGGGTCCTCCACGGGGGCGGTCTTTTGCTCCTTTAGTATCTTACGGTTATACGTATCAATATTTCTGACCCCCCGGTCCGAAAGGAGCATATAGCGTCTTTCCATCTCCCCGACGGCCCATCTGAGGGCCTTGGTTGCCTCCTTCGGGTTGGTGACCACCGGATGAAGCAGATGGGGAATGTCATGATACGTGGAAAGCTCGATCCTTTTCGGGTCGATCATCAGAAACCGGACCATGTCCGGTGAGACCTTGTAAAGAAGGCTCTGGATCATGGTGTTTATGGAGACGCTCTTGCCTGCCCCGGTGGCCCCGGCCACTAAAAGGTGCGGCATCCTGGCCAGGTCCGTAACGAACGGGATCCCGGTGATGTCCTTGCCCAGGGCGATCGGCAACTTATGCTTGCATTCCGTATAAGAAGGGCTCTCAAGGACCTCCTTCAAAAATACCGGTTCTCTCTGGTTATTGGGGATTTCAATGCCTATGGCCGCCTTTCCTGGTATGGGCGCTACGATGCGGATGCTTGGCGCCCGAAGGGTCAGGGCGAGATCATCGGAGAGCCCTGCCACCTTGCTGATTTTTATTCCCGGGGCCGGTTTGTATTCGTACATGGTAATCACCGGGCCCGGCAGGATCTCCATAACCTCTCCCTCAACGCCGAAGTCGGCCAGCTTTTTCTCGAGACGCCGCGCGTTCATCTCCAGGCTTTCCTTCTGTATGTGCGTGTCCCTTTTTTCCGGAGGGTCACTCAGAAGATCCAGGGACGGCAGTTGCAATTCACCTGCCACGTTCATAAAGGTAAACCGCTCCTGCGCGGGTTTTTTCTCAGGTTCCGGTTTGGGCTTGACAATGGTGACCTTTGGCCTCGATTTCATCTTTTCCTTGGCCGGCAGGGTCTTCCGTGCCCTTTTCTTCCGTTCCTTTCTCTTATTTATGATCCCCGTGACACTTCTTATCAGACCCATAACCCACAGACCTGACCTTGAAAGGACCCAGCCCAGGGAAAGGTGGGTTACAACCATGAGGGCGATGACGAAGATCGTGGCAAGAAGGATATAGGCCCCGAAATAGTTTAGGAATCTTTCGGTGTGCTCGGCCAGGAATAACCCCACCAGTCCACCCGATTCAATGCCCTGGCCCCTGAAATTCACTTTGCCGCCAATTTGCAGATTCAGGATGGCTGAGGAGGAAACAATAAGCGCAAGGGCCGCGATGAAATTGGTAATGGGGGATGACATGGGACGTCCCCTGAAGGAAAGGAAGGCCAGGGCAAGCAGGATGATGATCAACCAGAAAGAGGAAAACCCGATGAGGAAAAAAATCGTGCCCGCTAAATGAGAGCCCACAGTTCCGAAAAGGTTATGCGCCTTGTCCAGGGTCCCTGTCACATTCCAGAAGAGCTGATCCGCGGGATGATAGGACAGGAGACTCCCTCCTAAGATAATGGCCGCGACCAAGAGAATAAGCCCCCGGATTTCTTTCCTGATGGGATGTTCGGGCTTGTCTTTCTTGACTTTGGTTTTAGATTTGGAGGCCAATTTTTTATCAGTACTCCTCACTCTTTATCTTCTTACTTCGTAACTACTCTGGTTGTCAGGTTCACTGTTCACAGTTCAAGGTTAATTGCTTTGCGATTTTCTTCATATTTCCTCCGCGACATGGAATTCGCTAAGGATTTGTGTGCAATGGCGCCTGGCGTACTGCAAGAACTGGATGAACTCTGCATTCGGTTTAGAATCAAACCTGTCTTTCATCAATCTAACCTTGAACCGTGAACCCCTGAACAGTGAACCTGAGCAGTTACCTGACTCCTAACTTCTCACTCCTAACTCCTAACTGCCTGCTCCTATATCGATATAATGACCGGCAGTATAAGCGGGCTTCTCTCAATAACCTTGTTAAAAAAGCGCTGCAGGCGTTTTTTGATATCCGATTCCACGCCTGTCCGATCTATCGGGGCAGGCCGCTCAAGCTCGTCAAGCACTTCCAATACAATACATTTGGCGTTCTCAAGCAGGGATTCCCCCTCATCTTCAAACACAAATCCCCGCGAGATCATGTCCGGTCCGTAGATGGTCTCACCGGTCTGTTCATCAACCGCCAGAAGGACGACAACCATCCCGTGTCCGCTGAGTCTCCTCCTGTCCCTCAGGACCATCTCACCGACGTCGCCTACCCCTTTCCCGTCAACAAGTACCCTTCCTGTTTGAACATGACCCTCCAGACGGGCGGTCCGGTTTTCAAACCGGATCACGTCCCCGTTTTCCGCAATCAAGACCCTTTCCTTTGGGATGCCCATGTCCAGGGCCAACTGCGAATGCTTTACAAGATGACGGTATTCGCCGTGGATCGGTATGAAATATTGGGGTTTAACCAGACTCATCATAAGCTTGAGTTCTTCCCTTTTCGCATGACCGGAGGTATGGATGTCGGAGACTTTTTCATAAACAACGTCAGCGCCCATGCGGTAAAGGCTGTTTATGATCTTGGTGATGGCCTTTTCATTGCCTGGAATAAAGCGGGAAGAAAGAATAACCGTATCGTCCTG
>DAOUXC010000024.1 GCA_030666795.1 Desulfobacteraceae bacterium | reverse complement strand
TTTCACTGAATACCTCCTTTTGCCTCTTAGGGTCACCACCCGGAAGCTTATGGGGGTATTCTTTTTTTGTAAATCTCTCACTTACAAGCATAGCAAAGCTTGGACCATCAGCTTAGCTGATGGTTTATGGTATTAATTAAACCTTCAGTGATTAATTAGACGGCACAATAAAAAGCTCCATATGCAAGGCGCACGAAGCTTTAGGAATGAGGCGTACTAATGGTACGCCGCAATGACTAAAGATGAAGTGCAACGACGCAGATGGACTTTTTAGGAAGCCGTCAATATTTGACTGTAAGCCCAAGCCAGAAGCTCCGCCCCGCGGCCGGGTATCCGCCTTCCGGCTCATAGTTTTTGTCAAATATATTGTCGACTGCCAGATATGCCTCAAAGTGTTTCAGAAAGGCCTGGGAAATCTTCCCGCCAAAGAAAGCATAACTTTCGCTTTTGACCACCGGGTCATTGGGGTTGGCTGGAGTCGGCAGTTGAGAGTATGCCTTTCCCACCCTGACCACATTGAAATCGAGGCGTGTTTCCACATAAGGAACTGTGTATTGTATCCTCGCATTAAAAATGTTTTTCGGAGCATTGGTCACCTTTTCCGTTACCGCGCCCCGGCTCTTGTCCCTTGCCTTGTTATACGTGTAACCCGCCTTCAGAAGCAGGTCCTTTATGGGAGTCAATTCCACATTGAACTCAAGGCCTGTCATCTTGACACTGGCATAGTTCTGGAAAGTCCCTGCAACGCCCGGTGCATCGCGACTGATCCGGTCGGAAATGTCATGGTGGAAAGGGGCCAGTTCAAGTCTTAAGATCTTACCAAAGGACCTGGATGCCCCGATGGTATAATTCACGCTCTTTTCTGCATTCAAATCCGTGTTTCCAGACCTTGTAGAATAGAGCTGGCCTAAGGTTGGGAAGCGGGTTTTTCTGGCCACGGAGCCGAATATCCTGGTTGAGTCCGCAAAAATATAGCTCGCGCCTATCATGGGATTGACATCGTCCTGGGTATCCGGGGTATCCAGTTTATCTTGTACCACAAAATTACCCGCTCCATCTGTTTCATTCCTTTCGGCCCTGTCCACCTCAAACCAGTCATAACTGACACCCGCAACAATCGAGAGATTATTGACATAAGTAAAGGTATTCTCCAGGGCCACGGAGCCTGTATAGGAAAATGATTCCGCATAAGGGAGGTATTCATCGTCCCTTTCTTCGTGGGAATCCCCTTTGTAATGAACGGCCAGTTTCAGGATATCCCATTCCACGGGCGTGAAATCGGCGAACAACATCCCGCCTATCACATAGTCCTTGTAACGGCTGTCCGCGATCTGTCTTACATAGGTCTCGTCCCAGTAAGAAACGTAATCGTCCACGTGATTATGGTAAAAAAACTTGCCCTTAAGGGTCAACTGATCCACCACCTTCTGCCTGCCGCTCAAATCAAAGCCCCAGTCGTCGTATTTTTCCATTCTGTCAAGGAAAGAAAAGGCAGGTGTTGCCCTGAAAACCGTAGCCGTATCAAGACTGGGTGGGTCTCCCTTTTCCGTGGTAATGTAATGGAAATTAACATAGTATTCGGAATCAGGAGAGGGCTCTATTCCGACCTTTGCCCAGAAATTTTCAGTCTTGTAGTCGGAATTGTTTCGAGATTTCCCCCCGTCCTCCAGATAGGTGTTTACCGTTGCGGGCGGTCCGCCGGTTCTGTAATTTATTGTCCCTATCCTCCTTTTAAAATCATCTGACAGCTTCCAGGCATCCGATTCCCTGTGCGTGTAACCGAGCCAGTAATTCAGCATGCCTACTTTCATGCCGTGAGAAAATGAAAATTTATCCGCGTCAAGCTCTCCTCTTTCATAAGTCGCTGAGATTGCCGGCCTGTCCGAAGGCTTCTTTGTGATAATATTAATGACGCCCGCCTCGGCATTCGGCCCGTAGAGCACGGAAGGCGCACCCTTGATCACTTCGATTTTTGCTATGCTGTCCGTTGCAAACTGACTCAGATCCAGTTTCCCATTAGCCGTTTCGTAATATGGGACCCCGTCAATCAGGACCAGTGTCTGGCTCTGTTCAAAGCCGTGTATAGCAACCTCAGACTCGTTTTTTCGACCGTAAGTTACCTGAATTCCGGATACATGGGCCAGGGCTTCCGACACGGTATGGCTGTTCGTGGCCTTTATTTCCTCAGCGCTCACGTCCGTGGAGATGCCGATGTCTTTAACCCCCTGCATCTCTCCCCTGACCACGATCTCTCCCAAGCTATACACCTCGAAATCTTTTGCATCGGGCTTCTCTTCGGCCCATGCAGCGCCCATACTGATTAAAAACAAAACAACAAACACCCAGATAAAACATTTTAATCCCTCTTTCATTTTCATAGCACTCCTCCTACTATTTCATTTGATTTGCTTTATTCTTGTTCGGCAATTTCCAGGTCATCACCAGATAGATGGCCATCCCTATAATCATCAAAGGATAGATAAACAAAAAAACGCCCAGGACGGGGTTTTTGGAAACAACGACGACCACGCCCGGTTTCCCGCCCTTTTTACCGCTGCCGCGAGCGCGTGACGGAGTAAACCTCTTTAAAGTGACCTGTATATCCCCTGCTCGCATAGGCTTTAAGACATAGGCCCGTCCCCTGTTTATTTCCCTGCCCTCCCGGCTCATGACAAACTCCGCAAAATTCGAGCGGTAGTGGAATTCATCCCTGGTCAAGTCCCTTCTTGATTTTTTGAGTATGACAGGGTCATCCGCAAAATGGATTTTAGCGACCTTTACCTCGTGATCGTTCTGAAATGAAAACGACTGGCCCTCCCTGAGCCGAACATTATCGTGCTTGTAGCCAAGCATAAATCCCCCGAAATGACCCAATGCCACAAGCCCGAAAATTACATGTACCAACAGCATAAGAAGCTTTGGACCGTTAAATCTGATCCTGATAAACTTGAGTATTTTGTTCCATGAGCAGAAAACCAGATTGACCCCGAGAAGGGCTACCAGTATACAGAGACCCACAAACCAGCATTTCAGAAGAAAAAACCCATTGTCCGGCGTTAAAAGCCAATGCCTGATCAGGGTACTGTTCATTAAACGAAAACCGTTATAATAGTTCTCGCAACTCGCAAGTACGATACCCCAGCAGAACCACAGGAACAGGACAATAAGGGTCCAGGTCGTGTAATGGAGAGAAGACAATTGTTCGGAAAACTTTTTCACAACATGCTCCGGATGAGAATCATGCCCAGCACAAAGAACCCGCTCATGCAGCCCAACAACGACCTTATACCCTCCGCCCGGTGATTTTTGCCGGGCACATGAAAAACTAACATGAGATAAAGCACAATCAGGGTTGACTGGAAGAACCCCGCATTCCAATGCCAGAAATCACCCCACCCGTTCTGGGACCAGATAATTCCCACATATTCCGCGGCAAGAAATAAAACAGCGCCAAGGACCAGAAAATTTCTCCCTTTATGGAACGTTCCGTTTGCCGGGGCCCCCCTCTTTCGCTCCACCCGGGCATGAATAAACAGGGCTGATGAGAATAACATCACCGAAAGAGTGATAATCCGAAGGCCGTGAAACAGCACGATGAAAAGGTCATTATGATCATAAACAGCGGGGGAAGGGCTTTTTGCGCAAAACAGGGTGATAGACATTAGGATCAGGATTTCCAGCCACACCCATGTCCTGGTATCAGGAATGCGGTTTTCCGGCCCGGCCCGGAACAGGCCCAGAAGTCCCAGCGCAAATGCCGACAACAGAAATGACTCGAATGATTCGAAAACGGGCAAATTACCGGATGAGACTGTAAGTAAAGTCAGGCATGCGGCACTCGCGACCAACGCCAGAAGACCAACCCGGTGTTCCGCCCTCCTCAAATCCAAAAGCCTGAGAGCAAATGCGGCCGCGTAGGATAGAAAAGCTGTCAAATAACTGAAATAAATGATATTTTGCATATTTTTAAACGGACCATGGACGCATTAGTTCTATCTCATCCGACATAAGTGATCCCAAAAAAAGAGGCCCTTAAAGCTTAACAGGCCTCTGTATACACAGACCATTTTGGAAGAAAATCAGGTGAGAATAAAGCATATCGGTTATTTTTTGTCAATATATTTTGCGTTACATTCTAATTAAAATTACAATAACTGTTTCTAACCGTTAATACCCATTAATTACCTTTTACCTTTGGCTATCCCTCCAAGTCTTGCCAAGGCTAAAGAGATGGTATAGGATCCATCCAAACCGAGGAAAAATGGAACCAAAACCAACAAAAAAATCTCAATTTCGCTGGTATGACGCCATCTTTTTGAGGGTTATCCCGCCCCTGGTGGCCCTGTTGATCAAACTCTTGATGATATCCTGTCGCGTGACCAGGGTGGAGGGTTTGGAACGGGAAAAAGATGCCCTTGTTCGCTCGGGTGGACGAATAATTTACGCCACGTGGCACCAGAGAATGCCCTATCACTTTCATTATTTCGGCTCCCGCCATGCGACCACGATGATCAGCCAGAGCCGGGATGGAGAATATGCGGCCCGTGTGGCCAAATGGCTTGGTTTTAAAAACGTGCGCGGATCGTCAACCCGTGGAGGATTCAAAGCGCTCAGAGAACTGATACGAAGGATAAAGCACGGGGAAATCGGCGGCATGCTGGCTGACGGACCTTTGGGTCCGGCCCGCGTGGCCAAAATAGGCTCAATAATCCTGGCACGCGACTCTGAAGCGGCCCTCATCCCCATACTCTGGGGGGCAAATAGATGCTGGACACTGAATACCTGGGACCGGTACCTGATTCCAAAACCCTTTTCCCGTGTGGTCGTCTGCTATTGTGAACCTATTCGAATCCCTCCCTCTGCTAAAGGGGAGGAATTGGAAGAATACCGTCGTCTTTTTGAGGAAAGATTGAACGAAGGAACACGCTGGTGTGATGAGCAGTTCGGCGCGGAAAGACCATGGCGAAAAGTCAAGGAAAAGGGTCTTCCTGAAGTAGGTCCTTTATAACCTTATCCACATCACAGTGGGCCTCGAAATGGTCGGCAAGACGGTCATACTGATGAAAACGTGTCAGTCTTCCCTGTCTGGGACTTCTCTCCTTCATGCCTTTTTTCTTTCGAAGCGTATTCAGATATTCTCCCCTGAAACCGGGGGAATCAAATATTCCGTGGACATAGGTACCCGCAATTCGGCCCTCACAAACAACCCAACCGTCAGACCAGGACTTTCTATCTCCGGCCGCATGAATCTTTAAGAACGGCTCTCCGCCACGGTTGGTGCTCCTGGTCAGACCCATGTGGATTTCATACCCGTTTATCCTTTTATTATTCTGCAGACAAATACCCATGACCCGGCGAACGACCTTTTGGCTTTCGAGGGTAGTAGTAATGGGAAGAAGACCCATGCCTTTGACTTGTTCACGATTCGATTCCACGCCTGAAGGATCCCTGATCTTCTCACCCAGAAGCTGATATCCCCCGCATATACCAAAGACCTTTTTTCCTGTTTTTGCAAAGGCCCTGACAGCCCTTTTCCATCCTGTTCGACTCAGCCATATTGCATCCTCCATAACGTTCTTCGCACCGGGAAGGATAAGGCAGTCATATTCCCCTGACAATTCCCGGGGGCGGAAAAGATAATTGATCACCACATCAGGCTCCCTTTCAAGTATTTCAATGTCAGTGAAATTGGAGATGGAAGGGAGTTTTACGACAGCCACATTTATTGTCCCCGGACCCACTGGCTTGAATGTCCGTTTGTCCTCCTGCACGGCCACCGAGTCTTCGGAATCAATGACAATATCCTGAAAAAAAGGGACCAGTCCCAGAACGGGCTTTCCGGTCTTTTTCTCGATGTATTCGATCCCTGATGAGAAGAGCCCCGGATCTCCTCGAAACTTATTTATTAGAAAGCCTGTGATAAGCCCCCTTTCTTTTCGGGTCATAAGGTTATAACTGCCGATGATCTGCGCGAACACTCCCCCGCGATCTATATCCGCGATCAGGATGCAGGGCGCGCCAACCGCCTGTGCCATTGGAAAATTGACCAGGTCGTTCTCCTTGAGGTTCATCTCACAGCAACTACCCGCCCCTTCCATGACAATAATTTCATATTCCCCGGCAAGCCTGTTATAGGACTCCATCACGGCCTTTTTCAGCCCCGGTTTAAAGTCATGATAAGCCGAGGCATCCATATGCCCGAAGACTTCTCCATGAAGGATAATCTGCGAACCCAACTCGGTGGAGGGTTTAAGGAGAATCGGGTTCATGTGTATTGACGGAAGCAGGCCCGCGGCCTCGGCCTGAACCACCTGAGCCCTGCCTATCTCACCGCCTTCTATTGTAACATATGAATTATTGGACATGTTCTGGGCCTTGAAAGGGGCAACCTTAAAACCCCTTCTCTTAAATATCCGGCAAAAGGCCGCCGTGACAATGGATTTGCCCACATCACTGCCCGTTCCCAAGAACATGATGGTGCTGGCCATATCTTACCCCTTAATAGTTACTCTCCTGAACGGCATTTTTACTTTTCAATTCCGCGTTTTGCACTGGCACCTTTTTGGAAAAGTATTTTTCCATGTATCCCCTTGGAGTGACCATCCTCCCTCCCGATGTGCGGGTCATGGAATTCCCCACAATAATTATCGATAACATGTCCACCTGGCTTTCATCCAACCGGGAGAGGGTGGTGATGTGTATTGACTCCCCTGCCCTCGCTGCATTTCTCACAACTCCAACCGGCGTATGTCCGCCGCGGAATTTCAGAATCAATTTTCGCACCTCTTCAAGTTGCCAGTCTCTTTTTCCGGACTTAGGATTGTAAATGACCAGGACAAAATCGGCTTTAGCGGCTGCCTCCACCCTTTGCCGGATAATCTCCCAAGGGGTCATAAGGTCGCTCAAGCTTATGACGGCAAAATCGTGCATGAGAGGGGCACCTAAAAGCGCGGCAGCAGCGGAAAGGGCCGGAATACCGGGAATCACCTCAACTTTCACTTTATCCGGAAGATCCTGCTCAGCTAAGAGTTCCAGCACCAATCCGGCCATGCCGTAGATGCCGGCATCACCGCTTGAAACAACGGCAGTGTCCATCCCGGCAAGGGCCTTCTCAATGGCCATCTGGCAGCGGCGAATCTCTCCCTTCATACCGGTGGAGATTATCTCTTTGCCCTCAAGGAGTGCAGCATCAATGAGATCCACGTAGGTTTTATAACCCACAATGACTTCGGCCTGTGTAAGAGCAGTCTTTGCCTTTGGAGCTAAATACCCGGAATCCCCCGGACCGAGGCTGATTACGGTTAAACTTCCAAGGCCACGGCTAAGGTCGCGTTCAGGCTCTTTGTCTTTGGAACTAACAGCCTGCCTCCCCCGGATTTCAGAAGGGCCGTTGCTTCGCATACACTTGATACCCCCATATGTTTTTTAACCATGCTTGAAGGATGCGGCACTTTGATAGATTCCAGTTCGGATTGTCCGGCAAATAATAGAGGCACGTCCAACTCTCCTGCCGCTTTTAGAAGACCGGGTTCATCTTTCTTAGCCTCTATGGTAGAAATAAACTTCAGGCTTTTAAGTGAAAGACTGTTTTCTCTAAGAATCTTTTTAAGCAAATCCACGATTTCCTGACGTCCGGTTCCCCGGTTACAACCAATTCCTGCAACAAGGCACTTGGGATGAAGGATTAACCGGTCTGTTTCCGAATCAGGGTCCATGCTCTTCCATGTTACCCATACACCGGCATGCCCGCAGATCCATTGACCCCCATTCTCTACCCACTCTACTTCAAATCCTGACCGTTCTTGGTTCTTGAGGCCAAGCCGATCTTCGGGATCAAATACCTGTACCGGTTCCCCTGCAAGCAGGGCCATGTTAACTGATTTTACTGCCTGCAGATTGGCAATGCTCAGGTTCATCTCCTTAGCCAAAATATCAAAAGCAGGAAGTCCGGCAGTATCCGTAGCCGTTGTGATTACCGCCTTTCCGCCTGTCAATTGTGCTACCTTATGTGCAAGTCCATTTGCTCCGCCTAAGTGTCCCGAGACAAGGCTAATGACATATTCACCCTTCTGGTCAAGCACTACGACGGCAGGATCCACGTCCTTGGACTTCAGATGAGGTGCAATGGCCCTTACCGCTATTCCTGCTGCCGCGATGAAGATATGCCGGGGAAATAAACAGAATTTTTTCCCTACGGCATCTAACAAATGATCAAAAGGAATGGCCTCATGAGTGTCTGCAAGTCGGGCGGGCAGAAAAAGATCACAACCCAGTTTATCGGCCAGGGTCCGTCCTAAACGGGCGCCCTGCGGTGTCAAGGCATATATTGCAATCTTTTCACTTCCTGCAGCCATGGGTAAATTCCGAGCTGTAGAGTTTTGAAAAAACAGGATCATCTTTCTGGCCCGGAAGGATCAAAAAGACGGCCTGTTTGTGGACTCCAGCCTCCTTTACAACCTCTGGAATGGCTGAAATCTGAGTCGTAATAGTCTTTTCATCGGGCCACCCTACCCTGTGGGCCACCACAACGGGTGTATCTCCCGGATAGCCACCGGCAAGGAGCTCTTTAGAAATTCCTTCAGGATCACCTGCCGACAGATAGACGGCTAATGAACTATTGTGCCGGGCCAGATCCCTTAACCGCTCTCGATCAGGGACTGGTGTACGCCCTGCTAACCGGGTTAGAATCAGGGTTTGGGCCTTTTCAGGTAAGGTAAAAGATATTTTGGCGGCAGCAGCCGCTGCAAATGCCACTGTGACTCCCGGAATGACTTCATAACTGACACCATCCCGGTCAAGGAGGACCATTTGTTCTTTTATTGCGCCGTAAAGCGAAGGGTCACCCGTGTGCACACGGGCCGCCATATCACCTGATCTGATTGTTTCAAGGATCATGGCATGGGTCTCATCAAGTGTCATACCTGATGAGTCCACCACTTTTGCATTTTTGTTAGCACAGGCCACGACCTCTTTGGGTACAAGGGAACCCGCATAAAGGACCAGGTGGGCCTTTTGTATACATTTTTGTCCCTTCACGGTAATCAACTCCGGGTCTCCCGGACCGGCACCGATAAAATAAACCTGACACCCTCTCTTTTTCTGATCCATACCGTAATCCTTATAGTCGGAGTGCCGGTCTTGTGGCACTCAGGATAAAAACCGGGTTCAGGGCCTCTAACCGTTGATCCCCGGCCGTGCCTTTGGATCGGGAGACCTGAACCTGCGTGATGGAAAAAGGCCAATTCAGGCTGCTCAGGTAATCCTTTGCCCTTGAAAGCGATCCCATAAGCACTAAGTGAAGGACAAGCCTTCCGCCAGGCTTGAGCCTATTAATTGCTTCTTCCAAAACCTTGTTATTTTTTCCAATGCCGCCTCCAATAAAAACCCGTTCCGGGTCGGGAAGAGACTCTAAACAACCGGGCATCTCTCCATGTACTATCTCCACGCCATAAGCGCCCATTCTCCTAATATTTCGACTGATATGTTGAATCCTTTCCGGGTTCCTCTCCACCGCCAGGACAGACCCATC
Organism: Desulfobacteraceae bacterium; assembly: GCA_030666795.1. Taxonomy (GTDB): domain Bacteria; phylum Desulfobacterota; class DSM-4660; order Desulfatiglandales; family Desulfatiglandaceae; genus JAIOSR01. Next base: position 10,616 of record DAOUXC010000024.1, on the reverse strand, counting down.
GTATGCCAGAATGGATGCCTCAATGGCCACTGATCCACAGCCGGCCCCCAGGTCCCATACAATGTTATCCGGTTCAATCTCAAGGGCCGACAGACCTGCTGCCCGGATCTCTTTTTTGGAGATCAGGCCCTTTTCATGTAAATAAAAATCATCATCCAAACCCAAGCAAAGGGAAATCTCCGGTTGTTTAGCGCGATCAAAAATAACAAAATTGAGCGGGGAAAAGGTCCTTTTGGCAGCCTCTTCCAGTTCAAAACGCCCCACCTTTTCGGACTCCGTACCCAGGTCCTCAAACACATACATGCCAAAAGCATCGACCTCTTTCCGGATCAATTCATCTGCAATTTTAGCCGGATGAAAATCGGCATCCGTAAACACCGCAACACGGTCATTTCTGACCAGAGCCGCAAAAAGGGGCCGGATATCCTTACGGCCATGGAGGGAGACGGTCTGTATATCATGCCAGGGAATTTTGAGCCTGGAAGCAGCGATCTGAAGCGTGGTTACATTGGGGTGAAAAACAACCATTTCACTCCCAAAAGCATCTATAAGGCGCTTTCCGACCCCATAGAACAGAGGATCTCCGTCCGCAAGGACTACGATTTCTCTGTCAGCCTGTATCTCCTGGGTTATTCTCTCCATCACATTCTCAAGAGGGCTACCGATGGAAACCTTGAGAGCCGGATGGTCCTGGAAAATGTCAAGGAGGCGGTTCCCTCCTACAAAGACATCAGCACTCTCAATGCGCTTTGAAATCATGGGTGAGAGATCCCGGTGATCAACTCCCAATCCTATTACGTGTACCTTATGCATGTCATAGTCTCTTTAACCAACCCTTAAAATATCGCCTTTGAGGTCAGAGCCTTCTTTTTTCCGAATTCCCGCCTTCACGGGAATGACTGGCAATCAGCAAATCTCCCCCAAAATCAAAAAGATAATATGTAATATCCGGCCCCGGCCCTGCAAACCCGCGGGCCGAACAAATGGCCTCCTCCATTACATAATGGATGATTTTATCACTTTGTACTTCTTCCTTAATAATAGACAGGCCCTCGCGGGCCGTGTTGGCCGTTGCGATTTTCCGTGCCTTTTCTTCATCCATACCCATTGTTGCACACCATCCTGATAACTGAGTAAAATCAATATCCGATTTTCTGGCATGGGTGCAAGGATATCCCTGGGCCATTTTTACCAGTTTACCAAAAAAACAGGAATAAAGGATATCCTGAAATCCTCTTTTAGCAGCCTCTTTAAGGGAAAACGAGAAAAAATCGGCCACCTGGATGAATGCTTTTCCCGGAAGATCCGGCCATTGTTCTTTTAGAAACCGCTCGCTCTTACCACCTGTAGCAAGAGCTATAGTAGAAGACCCTCCTGCCTTTGCAACGTCCATCGATATGGTGATGGTGTCCTTGTATGCCTTATTGGAAAAGGGCTTGACCGTTCCGCGTGTACCTAAGATTGAAATCCCTCCAACAATTCCAAGGCGGAGGTTAAGTGTCTTTTTTGCAATTTTTTCCCCGTTTACTACTTCAATGGTCACAGAAACAGCACCCTTAAGCCCTGTCTCATTTAAGCCTTCCCGAACGGCCTCTGTTATCTGCTGCCTGGGAACAGGGTTAATGGCGCTTTCTCCCACAGGCACGGGAAGGCCGGGACGCGTCACCTTTCCTACCCCTTTTCCCCCGTTAATAATGATATGACCATGATCACCTTCCGGTAAGACACGCACTATGCTTTTAATCCGGGCCTTGTGTGTGACGTCCGGATCATCCCCTGCATCCTTTATGACCGTGACGGTACAGCCATTTCCATTGCCTGCAATTTCAGAGACAGGGATCGTGAGCCTGCCGCTCACGGGAAGCGGGATGTCAACATCCCTTACTAGGCCTTTCCCCGCCAGGCAAAGGATCCCCGCCTTGGCTCCTGCGGCCGCGGCAGAGCCTGTAGTAAAACCCTCACGGAGGCGTCTTTTGGCCATAATTAAGAATTATCCTTCTTGCTCCTTACTTCTCACTCCCCTTAAGTGAAATCTCGGCCAACTGGTTTGCAACACAAGCGGCAAGGGCCGAACCTCCCTTTCTTCCTTTAATAGCGATATAAGGTATGCCCGACTGCCCCATAAGCAGGTTCTTGGACTCGGCCGCATTCACAAAACCTACCGGCATCCCTATAATGAGGGCAGGTTTATATTTTACATCTTCGGCCACCTTTAAAAGTCTCAATAGAGCCGTGGGGGCATTTCCCACTACGTATATGCTTCCGTTCAAACGGGAGAGAACATAATCCACCGCGGTAGATGCCCTGGTAGTGCCTTCCTTTTGAGCTCTTTCTATTACTTCAGAAGACCCCATGTAACACTCCACATGGCAGCCCAACCTGTCCATACGCCTCAAAGTAATCCCCATGCGGGCCATCTCCGTATCGGTTACTATCAGACAGCCCGTCAGCAGGGCCTCTATTCCTTTGCTTATGGCATCTGGATGGAACCGGACTAAATTAAGCAATTCGAAGTCAGCGGTTGTGTGGATCATCCTCCTGACCACCAACCATTCGCTGCCCTTATAAGGGCGCGGTTCCGGCACCTCGGAGTCGATAATGGCAAAGGATTGTTTTTCTATCTCCCCGGGTTCCAAGGCGCTTTTCAAACTTAGATTCATGTTGAAATCCCCTTATCTTTATAATTTTATTGTAAATCCTCAATGTATTCCTGCGGTTAAAATTTTCGTCTTCTCCCGCTCAAAGTACGGGATCTTCGACTTGACCTCGAACAACATTGAACATTTTTAAACCGGCTCACATGTTATCCATTTTGATGACAGTAATTCACAAAATGTTTAGCCACTTCCGGATTGGAACCCCAATGTAAGTGTACATAGGAGCCTAAAACCCTGTTTTGAACAAATCCTTCCTCACCACTTGATGCGGCTTTACGATCCGTCATAAGATAAATACATTCAAGGTCTGTCTCCATGCCTCGAATGCGGGAATAATGGAATTCGTGTCCCCTTATCTTAGTTCCTTCCGGCCCCAAAATACTGTCTTTTATGGTGACGACTTTACGATATCCAAGGGCCTTCAATCGTTTTTCCATTTTCGCTTTCATAGGAAAAATTCCCACCATAGGGAAGACCTGGCCGTTAAGGTCCTGGATTTCTCTTGCAAGAAACATAAAGCCGCCACATTCCGCATAAATGGGCCTGCCGTTCAACCCAAATTCCCTTATCTCTGCCAATAGTTCCCGGCTCTGAGAAAGCATCTCACAGTGGAGTTCGGGATAGCCTCCCCCAAGAATGATCCCTTTGATCCCATCGGGCAAATGCCTTGCGCGAAGGGGAGAAAAGGGGATCAACTCTGCGCCGGCCTCTTCGAGCAGTCTCAGGTTTTCAGGGTAATAGAAGCAGAACGCCTCGTCCCTTGCAATGCCGATCTTTATTTTATGATCTCGCCCGGTATTGCCGCCAAATCTGACACCAACTGACCTCTGATTTCCGATCTCCGGTAATGATCCCATAAGATAGTCCAGGTCAATGTTTTTCTCGATCCAGAGACCTAACTTTGCAATACGACTTTCATCTGTGCTGAAATCCTCATCAGTAACAAGACCTAAGTGTCTGGAGGGTATTTCAAGCCCTTTATCCCGTGGTAGATATCCAAGAACGGGTATATCAGGCACAGAAGACATGGCATCAGCAATCATTTCCGCATGCGCCTCGCTCCCCACCCGGTTGAAGATAATACTTTTCAGCGGCAGATCCGGATCAAACCTTGAAAAGCCAAGGGCAAGAGCGGCCGCGGATCGCGCCATGGATCTGGCATCAATCACAAGTATGACCGGAAGATCCAGCCACTTAGCCATCTGGGCCGTGGATCCGGACCCATCACTCCCTGAAAACCCGTCAAAGATCCCCATGACTCCTTCAACTACAGCCACGTCCACGCCCCGGCTGTAGCGTGTCAGAAGATCCCGGTTGTAGTCGCGGCTCATCATCCAGCCGTCCAGGTTATGCGAATCTCTTCCGGTGATCCTTCTATGATGGCCCGGATCAATAAAATCCGGCCCCACTTTAAAGGGCTGCACAACAAGACCTCTCTTGACTAAAGCGGCCATTATCCCTAAAGAAACCGTGGTCTTCCCGCATCCGCTATGGGTCCCGGCAATGCACAGGGTGGAAATTTTTTCATTCTTTATCACGACGTTACTCTCCTGTGCCGCACTTTTATTTTTCAATTCCGCGTCTTGCACCGACACCTTTTTGGTAATAGTGTTTTATCTCTTTCATTTCCGTTACCAGGTCAGCTTCTTCAATAATCTTGGGGTCTGCCATTCTGCCGGTAATAATGATCTCAATTTTTTCCGGTTTTGAACGCATAAAGTCCAGCAAGTCTTCAACGGAAAACAGATTGTAATATGTCGCAATGTCGGCCTCATCCAGTATTACGATATCATAATTGCCGCTGGACATAATATCCTTGACCTCTGCAAGGCCTTCCTTTGCAGCCCTGATATCCTCTTCTCCCGGTTTCCTGTCGAGGAAAAACCCCTGGCCATACTGTTTGACCGTAATGGAATCCGACAGCTTTGTTAGAGCATTATGCTCACCGTAGGTCGATCCTTTTACAAACTGGGCAATAAACACCTTTAGACCCGCACCAGCGGCACGCAGGGCAAGCCCTAATGCAGCGGTGGTCTTGCCCTTGCCATTTCCTGTATAAACATGGACATAACCTTTCATCAATGACTCCTTATTTCTAACCAGCCAATTTATGCTACCATTTCCCTATCGTCCAAATATATTGGCCCCCAAAAAAAAGATCGCGCCCATGACAATCAGGCTCCCGATCCTGAATGCCTGGCTTGCCGGCATCATACGAACACCGAGTCCCGGGCTGAAGATCACGATGGACATAGGCTCTATCGGGACAAATGAACTTGTGAATCCCTGTGCAAACGATTTTCTGAGCCACAAAAAAATCCCATTTCAGTCATCAGTGCAATAATCAGGTACACGGACAAGACAATCATCAAAGGGCGGCTCCTTTTTCATCCTCAGTCTTTCTTTTTGATAATAAGAAACGAGAGGTAAGGGGGAGTTGTATCGGGGCGGCCCTTCAGGTTGCCTACAATTTCTTCCCCATCCAGCCCGCATCGGGAGATAAGGACGGAACTATCGGTCAGTTCAAGCTCATTTAATGTCTCAAGGATTCCCTTGTAATTGCGGTATACCTTTAGCATGACCACACTATCCGTATGGTCGATTATATCTTTCAGCTTTTGGGACCCAAGCGCCCCGGAGATCACGGTATAGGATTCCTCTGCCTCGGCCAGGGTCTGACCGGCAGCCGAAGCGCCGGCCTGATAGGAAGTGATACCGGGTATGATCTCGATGGTAATATTGGGGTTTGATTCCTTGATTGTATTCATGAGGTAACCAAAGGTGCTGTAAATCATAGGATCTCCCAGTGTTATAAACGCCGCATCTTCTCCCTTTTTAAGGACTTCGACCACTTTACGGGCATTCCCCTGCCATGCCTCGGAAAGTATCTCTTTTTCCCGGGTCATGGGAAATCCAAGATGTTTTACAGGCATCCCTTCTTTAAGATGCGGGGATACAATCTTTTCAGCCAATGAATGGCTGTTCTTTGTGGAAACGGCAGCAAATACAACCGCTACACGTCTCAATATATTCATTGCTTTCAATGTGATAAGTTCCGGATCTCCGGGACCCACGCCGATACCATAAAGGGTTCCATGTTTCATATTATTTGTACACTCCAATCATCTCTTTCAAAGTAAAGTCCGAAACTTGAGGCAAAAAAACAAGATCGTGGCACAAGTCAACAAGAAACCGACCCGTGAATCCTAAAAAACCACATCAATAGCATCCTGTATGTGTTTGCAAAATATATCCACAAGTCCCTGATTAAATCCAAGCCCCTTTGTTTCAACTGAAACAGAGATTCCCTTTTCTTCAAAAGCGGTTTTCCAGGAATCTTTATCGCCTGCAAGGTCTTCATAAAAATGGGTCCCTGCCACTAACATAAAAGGGATCAGGCGGATTTTCCGGAAACCTGACTTCTCAACATCCGTAACGATCTTTTTCCTTGCAGGGTACCCTTCAACCACGCCCATAAATATTTTGGGACCAAAACGTTCACGAAACATTTGATAAATCGCCACATAGGAAGACCAGATAGGATGGTCCGTTCCGTGTCCGACCAAGACCATTGCCTCTTTTTCATGGTCCGAGAACCTGGTGCCGAGTATTTTAACAACGGCCCTATAATCCCCGGGGCTGGTTAATAGAGGCAAGCCTACGGATGTTCTTACGGGAGACTGATTTACCTCCTCAACCAGACGGTAAAACTCGTGGCCGGCAAGCAGGTGTAAAGACTGCACGACAGCCCATTGGTGTCCTTTTTCCTCAAGTTCCGCGAGAATCTGGTGTGGATGTTTCAATTCAATATTACGTCTCTTTTTGATCCAGTCTTTCACCATTCTGGAGGAATAGGACCATATGATCTCGTGATCAAAAAAACGCTCACTTATTCTCTCATTCATAAAAGAGTAAGTTTCAAGTGCACTAGAGGTCGTGCCAAAGGCCGTTATGACAATAGGTATCTTCATAGTGCTTTTTTCCCTACTCCCTTGCAGTCTTTACACAATAAATTGACATGAAAATAAAAAAGCACCCTATAAAGGCCAGAAGAAGATACGAAAACACATCGGGCAGATTTCCGTATGAGGCTTCACGGATAGCCTTTGAAGCGTGTGTCAGAGGGAGATAAAAAAGAACCTTTTGCGCCCAAAGGGGAAGACGAGCTACAGGAAAAAATGTCCCTCCCAGGAAAGCCATGGGAGTAATTACGAAGTTAGTGAGCATGGCCTGATCGGCATGGGACTTGACTACCATGGCCAACCCGACAGCGAGTGAAGAAAAAACAAAACTGTTTAGAAATATAGCAATCCAGAATAAGTAATTACAGGAGAGTACAACTCCGAACAAAAGACCAAGGATAAGGATAACCCCCACGGAAAGAAAGGCCCGGGTTATTCCTGCGAGCACTTCTCCTAACACATAGGCAATCTCGCATATGGGAGCTGCCTGGAATTCTTCAAAGATATGCCAGTAAAAACGCGCAACATTAATTTCACTTCCAATGGCAAAGGCGCGCGTCATGCTGCTCATAGCCACAAGACCGGGTATAAGAAATTCAAGATAAGTATGCCCCTCAATTCTCACTTGGTTTCCCATAGCATAGCTAAAAGCAAGGAGATAAAGTAAAGGTGAAACCGATATAGAAACAAGCATCTTTGGAAATCGCCGCTTTAATATCAAAAGCTCCCTGTAATAAACTGCATCCCAACCTCGTATCATTTGACTTTTTTCCCCGTAAGCGCGAGGAAGGCATCTTCCAGATTCACACGCCTGAGCGTAAAGCTTTCTTGCTGCATGGCAATGAATTGTTTCGCTTCTTCACGCGCTTTGAAATAGACGGTTTTTATGTCATCATCATCCACCCTGTCGATTGCCCATGTTCCCTGGCCTGACATCAGCCTTTGAGGCGTATCAATGGCAACGATCCTGCCCTCGTTCAGGAAGGCTACCCGTTCGGCTAAAAACTCCGCTTCTTCAATATAGTGTGTGGTGAGAAAAATCGTTGTGCCGCTTTGTTGAATTTTTTTGATAAGAGCCCATATTCGCCTACGAATATTCGCATCCAGTCCCACCGTGGGTTCGTCAAGAAACAAGATTCTCGGGGAATGGATCAAGGCCCGTGCGATCACCAACCTCCTTTTCATTCCCCCGGAAAGTTGTTTGACCAGATTGTCTTTTCTCTGGTCCAACTCCACGTATCCTAAAAGTTTATGAATTTTTTTGCCTCTTTCCTTGGCCCGCATTTGAAAGAGTCTTCCATGAATGTCCAGGTTTTCAAACACTGTGAGTTCCTGATCTAGGTTGATCAATTGAGGCACTACGCCGCTTTGTTCCTTAGCCTTGCGTTTTTCCTGTTCAATATGAAACCCGTTCAGGTAGGCATTCCCTGACGTAAGCCTGGCAAGCCCCGTCAAAATCCTTATGGTGGTCGTTTTCCCTGCTCCGTTGGGCCCCAGATATGCAAAGAGCTCTCCTTTGGCAATATGGAGGTTAATCCCTTTCAAGGCGTGGAAATTATTATAAGACTTGTACAGGTCTTCGATCCGAATCATACCCGCAGTTCCTTTGCCTTCGCAGCCCTTTCACATCCATTACGATGTCCTGAAGCGGCTGACGGCGAACCCGGTGAGGCAAAGCGAGATCTGCAGACGTTTCAATATCCTCACCTATGACTTTCGTCCTTCCATGGTATGCCGCAAGGGTCCTGGCCGTCTTGAGCATAATGATATCCCCACGATGTCCATCCACTCCTACATCAAGGCAGTATTGAGCAATTTCCAATAGATGCGAACGTTCAGCCGTCACCTCCGGGTAGGCCTCTATTGCTTTTTCGATTTTGTCCATAAGACTCGCTGATTCGTCTTCCCATCTTCCGCAAAACCCCCTGGGGTCTTCATCAAATGCCAGGCGCCGTTCCATAATGGACACACGTTCTTCCGGGTCCGGCACACCTGCAATATTGACACACAGCCCAAAGCGATCAAGGAGCTGGGGCCGTAATTCTCCTTCTTCGGGATTCATGGTTCCCACCAGCGTAAACCGTGCCGGATGAGAAAAAGAAATACCTTCACGTTCAATAGTATTGACCCCCATGGCCGCAGAATCCAGGAGCACATCAACCACATGATCATCAAGGAGATTCACTTCATCCACATATAGGATATTTCGGTGAGCCGCGGCCAGAAGCCCCGGTTCCACCTGCTTTTCACCTTTCTTTAGCGCATGTTCAAGGTCGAGGGTCCCGACCACCCGGTCTTCGGTTGCACCCACCGGTAATTCGATCACCCTTATTTTTCGTTTTAATGTCTCTAGGGGTTTTCCATCAAGAACTCTTTCCTTGCATTCCGAACGGATGCAATCCCTGCACACATCATGTTCTTCTGCCGGGGAAAGCTGAAAGGGACAATCTCTAATGGCCTTGATCTCCGGCAGAATTTCGGCCAGGGCCCTCACGGCCGTTGACTTTGCAGTCCCCTTTTCTCCCCTTATCAAGATACCTGAAAGTGTCGGGTTAATGATGTTGAGTATAAGCCCGAGTTTCATTTTTTCCTGTCCTACAATCGCAGCAAATGGATAGACAGCATGTTCATTCATTGGATTCTCCCTCTGACAATATCCGTCAACTCATCTGATTTGAGATCGTTTATCTTAAAATATTGAGCATCCATGGCAGCGGCCAGTTCTATTGCAAGACCAAAAGAGACAAGCCCGGTATCTTCCGTATCCACCACTATGAACCGGATACGTTTGTCTAATGCCATTTTGGATGCAAGAGCTAATGCCTCTTCAACCGGTTTTTTATCACCCATGGCCATATTAGACTTCCCGTCCGTTATGATTATAACGATAGGCCGCGAGGATGGTTCTTTTAACAGTTCGTTTCGCAACAGCTCGAAACCTTTTAAAAGCCCGGCTGAAAGCGGGGTCCTGCCTCCCACCGGCATCTCTTCCAAAAGCCTGGCTGCCAGTTCAACCGATGATGTGGGGGACAAATTCACAACTGACTCATTTCTCCTGAAGGAAACCATGGCCACTCGATCTCGCTTCTGGTAAGCATCCAGGAGCAGGGACATGACCGCGCCTTTTGATGCGACCATCCTGCCCCTGGCCCCCATGGAACCGCTGGCATCCACAAGGAAAAGCAAAAAGTTCCCAATGCGCTTCTCCCTGATTTTTTCCCGTATATCTTCTCGTCTTAGACATACCGCAAGACCGCTCTCTTTCTTTCTATCGAGCTGATATGGGGCTGCGGCCCGCAACGTTGCATCCAGGGCAATGTCGTCATTTTTTCTTCCGACAGCGCTCTTTATGTACCTTCCCTGCTTTTGCGAAAACTGTGTTCTGGACCTCCTGCCGGACCCCCTTCGGTAAATCCTGTCCCTTGGGGAGGTAATCTTTCTAACCTTGAATGTGGCCCCCACGTCAAATATCCGTTCACGGGAGTTCACCTCTTGCTCATGATTTTTTGCACGTCCTTCTGAGCCGAAATCCTGTTTTTCTTCCTGCCGTTCCGAGAGCTTTTCCTGCACATTTCGGTTTTCTTCGTCTGTTTGTTCCTCTCCTTCTTTCTTTTCCTGCGTGTCTTCCCCGGTTCGATGATCTTCAGGGGGCGGGGGCAGAGGCGGGGAAGCGGCATCTCGCCTTCTATGGGCAAGCGTAAGGGAGGCGACTTCATGGATATCGGCTATTGTAACCTCGGATCGCCCTCCAAGCGCTGTAAAAGCCCTGGCAGCCTGCTCCATTACAAGGTCGGCACGATGGCCTGCCACATTGTTTTCCCTGCACAACTCGGAAACAAAAGTCCTCAAGTGTTCGGGAAACCTTACATCCCTTAAGGTCTCCCGGGCGTGGACGATTTTTTCCGATATTCTTGCATTTTCTATTTCAAATCGCGCAATAAATTCTTTCGGCCCTGCATCATATTCCTCCCGCCGCTGCATCAGAAGGACCCGATTT
>DAOUXC010000184.1 GCA_030666795.1 Desulfobacteraceae bacterium | reverse complement strand
TTCGGCTCGGGGCCAGGGGGTCCCCCATCCCATAACAGCCTGAAATCACGAAGGCCTTGCAGCAGTCACTACGAAAAGACCGCTTCAACCTTCAACGTCGCAATCATGTGTTGTCTTGAGGTGTATTCATTAATCGGATGAACCAATAATAATCCGCCGCTTTTTTAACTTAAATAACCAAGAGGTTGGATAATATGGTAGCGAGAGTAATTGCCTCTTTTGGCTAAAACTCAAGAGGGAGAAAATCATGATAGACAATAAACTTGTGGAAAATATCAAGGCGTATGGCGCTTACAGAGATTCTGGCGAAGGAAGACTGAAGGTCCTGGTTGATAATTTAGGTTTCAGGATGGATGAGAAGGCCGAGTGTGTCATCATCGGCGGATGCCGCCCGCCGGAGGATATGCCCCATGTCTTCGGGGCCCTGAAAAATTCCCTGGACCGACTCCAGGTGGATTACACGATGCTTTCCAAAGAATACTGTTGCGGTTGGGTACCCTTAGGGCAACCGGCGGTAATGACAAAAAATGATGAAGACATTGCCAGTGCAAAGGAGCTTGCTGAGGAATTCATTCTCGGGAATTTCAGGCAGGCCGAGGCATTGGGCGCGAAGACCATCGCCCTTTTTTGTGCTGCCTGTGAGCCCAGCTATAGTAATTACAGGAATGCCACCAAATTGGAATTGATCTCTTGTGAAGAACTTCTGGGTCGCCACTTAAAGTCTGCCAAACTCGATTCCGAGGTAGACTATTACCCTGGATGTTTCCGTTTCCGGCGGAAGCTTACGACCGAGCCATTGAATATTGAACCTGCAGTTCAAGTGCTCAAAAAAATTGAGGGGCTGAAAATCAATTACCCGAACAGCAGCCTGTGCTGTTACATACCGCCGCACCTCGAAAAACTCACCAGTAGTCTGGTCACCCGTAATGTCATTACCATATGCACAGGATGCTATAATCAGCTAAAAGAAACGTTAGGGTCCGGGTACCAGGTAAAAATGATACCCGAGGTCGTGTGGGAAGCATTACAGGAATAATAGAACACCATTGCCCGCCGTTCACAAAACGAATCGGCGAAACTATGTGGTGCCACGTGCTTGTCCGCTTGGTTCCAGAGCCATTCAAGGACATCATTATTTGTGGCTTCGAGCAAGGTCCTCAAAATAGTCGTGTTGTTTGCCCTTCGGTCTTTGCTATACTACGCCCCGAAAAATCGGGAAAATTGAGGGTCCGCATCTTCTTTGTTGCCTACCGTGTTATAGCCTTAGCGAAGACTGTTCAAGGGTTCGCATTAGAGTAAGGGGTCTTCTCCCTTAAATTGAGGCGGCACAGGTTGCTTTAGATTGTGTACCCTACGAGCCTGTCGGAGAAACGTTTCTGTTGGAGGCTGATGGAAAATCTCCAGATACAAGGCATCCGAAATCCCGAGGAATCACCGCCACGAGGCGGTATCTACGAGAGGTGTACATAAAAGTACGCCGCAGTGACGAGGGATGAGGATAACGCAGTAGATGGGGAGTTTCCGACAGCCTCCTATGAAGAATAAAAATAATGGAGATAGCATTATGTCAAAAATATGCGAGCTGTTGGGTTGCCAATATCCTGTTATTCAGGGGGCCATGGGGGTTATCTGTAATCCCGGGTTGGTCGCGGCCGTATCCGAGGCAGGCGGGTTCGGCCTTTTGGCCACGGCATTTGCAAAGGACCCTGAAGTAGTGAGGGATCAGGTGAGGGAGACAAAGAAGCTCACTGATAATCCCTTTGGGGCCAACCTTATTGCAAAGAGCGCGCTGGCCGAAAAATTCGCAGAGGTGTTGACAGAGGAGGGGGTTGGGACAGTTACGGTATCCGGCGGCTCACCGAAAGAACTCATTCCCTTTCTGCACGAGCAGGGTATCAAGGTGATTGCGGTTGTACCCACAGTGGGTGCCGCACGGGGAGCGGAGTCGGCAGGTGCCGATGCCATAGTAGCCGAGGGTACTGAATCCGGCGGTACTCAGGGATTCGGGGGCGTCTCCACCATAGTCCTAGTGCCGGCGGTGGTTGATGCGGTTAATGTTCCCGTCATCGCGGCGGGGGGCATAGGGGACTCCCGGGGTTACGGAGCGGCCATGGCTTTAGGTGCCCAAGGGGTGCAGGTGGGAACGCGGTTCATTGCTACGAATGAGTGTATCGCCAGTGAAATTTACAAAAAAATAATTGTTGATTCCGGAGAGACAGACACGGGACTTGTGAACCTGGGCCGGTTTCAAATGAGGGCACTGCGCACGCCCTTGGCTGAAAGAATGATCAGGGGGGAGAGAGGGCCTGACAACTTTTTTGCACCCGCGGCCATAAATGAATCCTGGATAAGAGGAAATCTGGAAGCCGGTATATTGCCCGCAGGGCAGATCTCAGGCATGGTTCACGAAATCCTTTCGGTGAGAGAGATTATTGAGGAGATGGTAGGTTGAAACAGAATTCAATGGGGTTGCCGCCAATAATATATTTTAGATCGCAGATGAAGACACCACTAAACGGCCTGATACGGTATTTCTGTTCCCCGGATGAGATCCGGTAGAGACCGGGCATATTACTTTGCGTGAACCTCCGACTTGCCTCAGACGAATACTTATGCTAACACGTCAAAGCATTAGCAATGGGAAGGGTTCAAAAAACTTTTAACGCGCTAATGTCATTCGGAAAAATAAGTGAAAAATTGAAATAAGGGAAGATAATGATGAGATATGTGAACTACGAACTGGATAAAGGTCTCGCGATTGTGACGGTTAATAATCCGCCTGTGAATTCATTGACAGAAGACATGAGCAATGAATTGCGACAAGTCTTTGAAGAATTAAAAAAAATGGAGGATGAGGACGCGGGTTCCGGAGTCAGCCGGGTGAAGGTCGCGATTCTTACTGCGGAGAATCACAAAGGTGTCTTTATTGCAGGGGCGGATATCAACCTTTTTTTAAGTATAAAAGACAGGGAAGACGGTGAAAACCTTGGGAATTTTTATCAATCCGTTATAAATCCGATTTCAGAATTAGGGAGCCCGGTCATTTGTGCGGTTAACGGGTTGGCATTGGGTGGAGGGACGGAAATCGCACTGGCATGTGATATCAGGATCGCCGGCGCCAATGCCGAATTTGGCCTGACCGAGGTCCAACTGGGCGTTTTGCCGGGCGGGGGTGGGACCCAAAGACTGTCCCGGTTGATAGGCCCCGGAAAGGCAAAAGAAATGATATTTACGGGCAAAAGAATAAATGCTGAAGATGCCTTGCGGATAGGATTGATTGAAAAGCTTGTGCCGGAAGGCGAGGCACTGAACGAGGCAAAGGTTATGGCCGCGGCGATGCTTAAAAATGCCCCTACTGCCATCAAATGCGCAAAGATGGCTATTGACGAAGGCCTGAACAAAACGTTAAAAGAGGGTTTATTGGTTGAGCAAAAGGCTTTGGGTCTGGCATGTGAGAGCGGGGAACCGGTGGAGGGCGCAAAGGCCTTTTTGGAAAAAAGAAAGCCGAAATTTGAATAGTTATGCGACAAGCTTAAAAAACAGCAGGACAAATCCGGCCTCACAATAACCGCGCACAGGTGTTCAAGGGGGAAGGTATGGAAAGTAATAGGCAAGATGTAACGGCTTTGAATCATGAGACTTTTGTCCCTGAAAATCTTATCTTTGATTCCTTCTGGAACGCGTTCGGAGACCTCTCAATAGGCATAATTGTCATTGATCGAAATGCCACTATTCGATTTTTCAACTCCATGGCCGGATATTTTATGGGCATACAGCCTCTTTTGGTTTTGGGCAAACCCTTTCAAGAAAGCCTTTCTGAGACTAAAATCCTTGAAACCCTGTCGACAGGTATTCCCCATTACGACAAGCAAAGAATGATTAACGGAAAACAATTGAAATGCAGTTCTATCCCCATCAAAATTCAGGGAAAGATTGTCTCTGCCGTGGAGTTCATGCTGGATAATACGGAAAAGACGTCCATAATGAAGCAACTGAAAGATCAGCGGGAAAAGTATGACCTTCTTGATGGATTGATTGACGCGACCTTTGAAGAACTGGGAGCAGTGGATAAAGATGGACGACTCACCTATATCTCAAAAAAATCCGCGCAAAATCTGGGATTTTCCCGCCACGAAATTTTAGGAATCGATATGTCTACCATTGACAAGAAATGTTTCCTGAAAAAGGTGGCAAACACCGGTGTTCCTTATGTGGGAAAGATTTCCAGGGCGCACAAGAAACCGATACCGGTGATGGTCACGCCTATCCTCGATGAAGACAAGGTGTCAGGGGCTGTGTGCAGGAGCGTTTTCACTGATATGGCTGAGGCCAAGGAGTCCATAGCAAGGATACAAAGACTGGATGGGCCGCGAAAAGCTGAAGGTCATCCCAAGAGAGTTTCCGGGTGCAGATTCTCAATTGATGATATCATTGGTAAATCAAAGACCCTTGCTTATGCCAAGAAAAAGGCCCTCCGCGTTGCCGAGGGTGATTCCACCATACTGATTACCGGGGAATCGGGAACAGGGAAGGAGCTTTTTGCACAGGCCATACATATGGCAAGCCTTCGTAGAAAGGGTCCTTTTGTCCGGGTCAACTGTGCCGGAATTCCGGAAAGCCTGCTTGAGTCGGAGCTCTTCGGTTATGAGCCGGGGTCATTCACAGGCGCCGGCAAAGAAGGCAAGCCCGGTAAGTTCGAATTGGCCCACAACGGAACTATATTCCTCGATGAGGCAGGGGATATGTCCATGGGTATGCAGGCGAAAGTTCTCAGGGTGATTCAGGAAAATGAGATCGAACGTGTGGGCGGTAGTTCGATTTACGAGGTAGATGTTAGAATTATATGTGCAACAAACAAGGATCTCTGGGATATGGTCAATAAAGGCCAATTCAGGGAAGATCTTTATTATCGTTTGGACGTTGTCAATATCCATGTCCCCCCATTGAGGGAGAGAACCGGAGACATTCCCTTTTTGATCGAGCATTTTATTCCGATCATTAACAAACGCGCCAACAGCAGTGTGAGGGTCGTCAGCCAGGAAGTGATGGATTGTATTTTGAGCTATGATTGGCCCGGTAATGTCCGGGAGTTGAAAAATGTCTTAGAGGGAGCCATGAATCTCAATATCGGGGAATCGATTGACATGGAGGCTCTGCCGTCCAGGGTAAGAAAAAAAATGACAGGCCAACCGCTATTCAAACCGGTTGGTTCAGAAGGGCGGGTCTTGGAGTTTAAAGATCGGAAGGCGGTCGAAAAAGCAATGATAGAGCAAGCCCTCAGCCTTAAGAACGGCAATAAACGGCAGGCCGCTATTTATTTAAATATGTGCCGTTCCACCTTTTATAACAAACTTAAGACCTACAAGATTGATGGACCCATAAAAATACATCAATCCCGCACGGCGGGGCGGGAAGGGTAGCCCTCCTTTATCAGAATGAAACCTCCTGCACGCATATCCGTTTGTCTAACACGTGGCGAATAACCAGCACTGTAAAAAAGGCCTTCCTCGCTCAATTCCGGAAGACCTATTTGATAGAGAACAGGAACCTGTGTTTAGAAAGGAATGTTTTTGATGAAAAGAAAAGTCGGAATTGTGGCAGCGGCTCAGACACGATTCAAAGCCAGCCTGCATGACGCGTCCATAGGAGAGATGATCTGGGGGATGGTGGAGAAGATCACCAAGGAGACAGGACTCAAATTTGAGACCCAAACGGAAGGTAAAGACAGTTTTTGTATTGATAAGATTGTTTCCTGTTCAGAAGATTACTGGCAGGGGCGGACCATTTCGGACTGCCTGTATCACCTGGAGATGGGCGCTTTGGGCATGAGCCTTACCAAAGTGGCGGCCGATGGCGCCTTTGCCGTGTATCACGGTGTGATCAATATCCTCTCGGGCAAGAATGATGTGGTGTTGGTCATAGCCTATCGAAAGGAATCAGAAACATCAGGAAGTGTCATTGAAAATGCCGGGTTTGATCCTGTTTACCTTCGGCCTCTGGGTCTGGATTACCTGGCTGCCTCAGCCATGCAGGCCAACAGATATATGTATCGGTATAAAATTACGGAAGAACAATGCGCTGAAGTTGTGGTCAAAAACAGGGGAAATGCCTTCCGCAACCCTTATGCCCAGGATCCCATGGCGCTCAAAGTATCCGATGTAATGGAATCAAAAATTCTCTCCCATCCCATAAAAGCCCTTGACTGCAAACCCGTATCCGATGGAGCCTGCGTCCTTGTTTTGGCCAGTGAGGAAAGAGCTATGGATTTGAGCACGAACCCGGTATGGATTGCGGGTATCGGCAATTGTTACGATGCGCATAATCCCGGCGACCGGGATCTTTCGGATTGTGAATCGTTGCGGATAGCCGCCCAAAAGGCATACGACATGGCCGGGATCACGGATCCCGTCAGGGAGATCGACCTTGCGGAAATTTCTGAAGCATATTCTTTTCAGGAGCTTCTCTGGATGGAAGGATTAGGTCTTTGCGGTCGCGGTGAAGGGGGAAGATTAATCCGGGAAGGGGTAACAAGGATAGAGGGTGAATTACCTGTGAACCCGTCGGGGGGTGTTCTATCGGGGAATCCGTCCGGGGTAGCCGGCATGGTCCGTGTTGTGGAGGCATTTCTCCAACTGAGCGGCCAGGCCGGAGAAAGACAAGTGCCGGACCCGGAAAAAGCACTCGCCCATGGTACGTGCGGTCCTTGTGGTCAGTCGCATTGCGTTGTTATTTTGACAAGATAGAGGAGGAGATAGAAGGTGGCGGAAAGGATTGCTGTTGTCGGGGTAGGTCAAACGGAATTTAAGAGTAAGTGGCCGGAAATCAGCCAGGTGGAGATGGTTAACCTTGCGGTAAAGAGGGCTCTTGAAAATGCCGGCATGACCATCAAAGATATTGACGCCGTTTTTGTCGGCAACATGGAATTATTCGAAGGAAACTACCAGGTGGACATGTGGTTGACCGAAGGGGACGGGGCGTACCTTAAGTCGGGCATGAAGATACAGACGGGAGGTTCCACCGGTTCCAGTGTCTGCACCACCCTCTTTGACCATGCGGCAACTGGTCTTTTTCGAGCTGTTTTGGGGGTAGCCTACGAAAAACAGGACGAAGGGAGTAGTGACGCTTCATTGAGAAGCATAAGTGAGGACACCTTTTTTAATATTGCCAACGGTGGACGCGGTGCCGGGCCGGCTATGTCCGAGATGGCCCAGGATATGCTGGAGCGCGAGTCTGTCACAGAGGAACAGATCGCCCGGCTTCGTGTTCAAACATCCGAGAATGCCGGCCGGAATCCTTATGCCCATCTGAGAAAAAGACTTACGATGGAACAGGTCAT
>DAOUXC010000363.1 GCA_030666795.1 Desulfobacteraceae bacterium | reverse complement strand
TGATCCGTAAAAGTGATATCTTTCATGTCAATGCCAAAAAACCACAATCCTGAAAAGGGTCTGATATTCAATATCCAGCGTTTCAGCATTCATGACGGGCCCGGTATCAGAACAACCGTTTTTATGAAAGGCTGCCCCTTGAGGTGCCGCTGGTGCTCTAATCCCGAGTCACAGGACTTCTCTCCCAATCTCATGGCGCGGGACATCAACTGCCGGGCCTGCGGGGCCTGCGTGGAGGCCTGTCCCGAAGGGGCCATCACCCTGGATCAGGAACAGGGAAGGCAAATCCATTGGGAAGAGTGCACCCAATGCCTGGAATGCGTGAGTGCCTGCGTGTATGATTCCCTCAGCCAGTGCGGCCGGGAGATGACGGTAAAGGAAGTGCTGGAAGAAGTCCTGAGGGACGAGGCCTTTTACAAAAACTCGGGTGGCGGCATGACCGTCTCAGGCGGGGAGGCCCTTTCGCAGGGCGATTTTGTGGCCGACCTCCTGCGCGCGGCACAAGAGGCGGGGCTTCATACGGCCCTGGACACAACAGGCTACGCGCCCTGGGAAAAAATGGAAAGAACGATTCCCTTTGTGGACCTCATTCTCTGGGACATCAAGCACCTTGATTCCAGTAAGCATAAATGGGGCACGGGTCTGGAAAATGAAGTCATTTTGGAAAATCTGAAAAAGACATCAGGCATGGCAAAACCGATCTGGCTTCGAATGCCCCTGATCAAAGACTTCAATGATTCTGAAGACCATATTCGGAAGGTTATAACATTGGGCAAAGAGATCGGGGCTGAGAAAATTTCTCTGCTTCCCTATCACGAGGGGGGAAAGACCAAATGCGAGCACATGGGCCGGGACTATCCCTTTCGTGAAGGAAAGAGTCCCACGGATGAAGAGATCGAACATATCAAGGACACAATCGAAAAGGAAGGTCTGAAGGTGATGGTGGGTAGTTAGATAGTGCCTATCCATTAATGAAATAAGGGGACTATCAAGTGTCCATTTTTCATTTATGGATGGGCGCTAATTAGGACCCTGTCGAAACCCTGGAACATTAGAGGCTGTTGGAAAATGTGCAGATGTAAAATGGGAGAGGCCAAAGGCATAGGGGAAAAAAGCCCAAGCTGATAGAATCGATGATCCTTTCCGTGCGCCTTACGCCCTGCGCCTTGCGCCGATTAACCTACGTCGCAGTGACCCTGTCGAACGGCAGATGCGTGTTTTCCGACAGCCTCCTAAAGAGCTTCCGCGATCTCCTCCCCTACCCTCTTCGCCGCATCCGCCGGGTCCTTTGCATCCCGAATGGGCCGGCCTATGACAACATAATCGGAACCGTTTCTCACGGCATCAGCGGGTGTCACGATCCGTTTCTGATCGTCCTGATCCACAATCGACCAGGCAGGCCTTATTCCGGGAGTCACGGCAATCAACTCGGGACCGAGTTCTCTTTTTATGGCGGCTACCTCGAGCCCTGAACAGACAACCCCATGGCAGCCCGCGGCCTTGGCAATACGTGCCTTTTGAAGGACCAGGGCCGCAATGTGATTCGCGTATTCGTCCCTGTAACCCAGGGCCCTCAGTTTTTCCTGGTCCAGGCTCGTGAGCACGGTGATAGCCAGTATCTTCGTGCCGGAAGGATTGTTTTCCGCCACGCCCCTCAGGATCTCCTCACCCTCATCACAGTGAACCGTGACGAATTCCGGACCGTGAACGCTGGCCGCCATAAAGGCCCTCTGCACAGTGACAGGGATGTCGTGGAGTTTCAGATCTAAGAAAATACCTGCCCCCCCAGCCTCCCGGATAGACTTTAAAATGTCCGGTCCCTGGCTTATAAAAAGCTCCAGCCCGACCTTAAAGAGACCGATGTGGTCTTTAAGGGCCTCCACATAGGACATGGCCTTGTCATAGTCGGGAAGATCCAGAGGAAAAACAATATAGTCTTTTGCCTGTTTCATAATCTACCTCTTAGAAAAGTCCTCTCTCAAAATTCACTTTTAAATCGTAATTAATTTACCGCTTCTACCGGTTAGACTTGAAAAGATTCTATTGTTTTGTGCGTTTATAAAGGCTTTAAATCAGACAGGATCAACAGGATTGACCGGATCTTTAAAGGCATAATTGTGTTGTTTCAAAGCCATCACAAAGTGATGGGTCCGGATAGTATTCATCCGGCCCCATGCGGAGGACTCATCGTGAGTAAAAACAAGCCGGCTTATTTTTACTTCCGTTGAACCTCCTCATATCGCTTTGAAACAGTGGCTTTCCAAAATAATCCTGAATATCCAAATCATCCTGTCTAAACAAACCAAAAGAGGTTTTGATATGGCCCCTTTTGTTGATGATAATACCGAGGTTAGTTAAATTGAGGTTGCGTGTCAACACGGATCGAAAAACCTCATTTCATAGACCTGATGTGAACTGAAATAGAAAAAACTTGATTTTCTGGTCTGGTCTGGTCAAACT
Source organism: Desulfobacteraceae bacterium (assembly GCA_030666795.1). GTDB lineage: Bacteria > Desulfobacterota > DSM-4660 > Desulfatiglandales > Desulfatiglandaceae > JAIOSR01. The sequence goes on along the minus strand of DAOUXC010000363.1, from coordinate 615 downwards.
AAATTTAATGGCATTAGGAGATTATGGGATGTTCATAAACAATATTTCAGACGCAAAGGCCCAATTATCGGCACTTATTGAAAAGGTTTTGGCGGGCCAAGAGGTGATCATTGGTAAGGCAGGAAAGCCTGTCGCAAAGCTTGTGCGATATGAGCGGAGTGAAAAACCTCGCCGGCCCGGCGCTCTTCGAGGCAAGATCAAAATAGCTGATGATTTTGACGAACTGCCAAGTGATATTGCTAAAGCTTTCGGGATGGTAGATTAATGAATATATTGCCTGATACCCACGTTCTCTTATGGCGGCTTGATGATCACCCTTCCCTTAAGATTTCACATTAACAAATATTCCATACATGGCCCCGCATTTTTAGCATTCATTTACTCCCACCCGGAAAAAATATTAAGGAAAATTAGGTTATATTTCAATAATGGGTATGTTTTTTACCCATTCCATACCCATTTTTGTCGGTTTTTCAAATATAACGTTTTTTTAGAATATTTATTGCCAACCTTTCCTCATTTATATATAAGCAATGAGCAATTCGAAAAAAACTTTTTTCCTTCAACCTCAAGAAGGTTTGAAAATGATCAAAGATCGACTGAAGACCCCGTTTC
>DAOUXC010000352.1 GCA_030666795.1 Desulfobacteraceae bacterium | reverse complement strand
TAGGGCTCTTTAACCGTGAACCGTGAACGTTGAACCGCTTAACCTAAGTTAGTCTCTACTATTCTTCTTTTTTGATATATATATCCCGTTTTGGATAGGGAATTTCAATGCCCTCTTCCTGAAAGACCTCTTTGACGCGGTCCGTCACATGGGAGATGGTATCCATCCTGCGTCTGGGCCTACTTATCCATATCCTCGCCTGTAGATCAACCGAAGAAGCCCCGAAGTTCCTGACCACAATCTTGGGTGCCGGTTCCCGCATAACCCAGTCCAACTCAAGGGCAATTTTTGTGATCATTTCTTTGGCCTTTTTGATATCCGCGTCATAGGCAATACCAATGGGAATCCGGACCCTGATCTCCTTTGTGATGGTTGTGTAGTTGATGATATCCCGCTTCATGATTTCGTTGTTGGGAATGATGACAACGATATTGTCCGTGGTCCTGATTTTTGTGCCCCTGAGCCCTATTTCTATAATGTCTCCCCATGTGGCTGAGTTTTTTGGGGCCGTCCAGATTTCAATGCGATCACCCACCTCAAAGGGCCGGTCTATGATTAAAAGGATACCGGCGATCAGGTTTGAAAGGGTGTCCTTGGCCGCAAAACCAATGGCAATTCCTGCCACACCTGCACCTGCCACAAAGGGCATGATATTAAGACCCAAAACATCAAGGGCTAAAATAATCCCGGTGGCATAGATAATAACCCCTGAAAACTTCTTGGAAAGATCCAGGATCACGTCATCTATATGAGTGTCTGTCTTATCGGCGATGTGTTGCTCAACGTATGGAATGAGCATGTTGACGATATTGTTTGCAATGGCCGAGAGGAGAATGATCATAATGGCAAAAAATATCCTCTCAGCCATGGGTGCCTTATAAAGGTTTAGAAGACCAATCCCCACCAAAATCAGGATGGAATAGTGACCGGCCCGTTTTATTAGAATAAAAATCTGCTCATTTTTTTCAAAGAAAGGCCGGTCATGGTATTTTTTCTTCAGCGTTCCTATCACCGCGTTGAAGATCCACCACGCTATGGCGGCCGATACCAATATGATGGGAATATGAATGGCGGGATTCAAGGATGTACCTGAATGCGGAAATATCTGATTGTAAAATTCGCCAAAAAAGCCTTCCATTTTCAAACTCCTTGATTCGAGATGCCTTCAACTCGGTTTTCTCTTTGTGCCCTGCCAGCAACGTAATTCAGAGATAGGGTCCCGGGGGTGAAATGAACCATCCATTTTGCCGGGATGTTTTGATAGTAACTTCAACAATCACGGAATTTTAATAATTATATTAGCTTGTTCTTATGAAAGATGGGAGTATAGCGGAAAGATACCATGGGATCAAGAATGAAAAAATCGTAATGCGCGAAAGCCTGAATCGGGCCGCATTTTTTCTGAAATTCCTTGAAAAAACAGGAAATTTATGTTTTAGTTTATATGTGACTTGTTCAAAAGCTGCCCTAACATCCAATTGAATCTCGCCGCGTATTCATGTTCCCCGATAGCCAAAGTTCCTTATCCAGCCAACCTTTCTGCAACAGAGTCTCTCTTTGAGGATTCAGTGTCTTCACATAGGATGCCGTTTTTCCTGTTCAAGTCTCTTGACGGTTTTTGCTGTTCTTAATCTTCGATTCGTTTCTTCAACAACTGCAGATGTTTTGAACAAGGTATTCCATGACCGAAGTTTTTTTTGTGTTGCTCACCTTTAAGCAAAGAAAGGAGGTCATGCCATGAAAGCAGGAATAATTTTCACCGGAACGGGCCCGATTCTCATTTTAACCAGCTATGAATCTTTTGAGGATTCCAAATTCGTAGCCAAACTCGATGTAAAGGGGATCAAGAAGTTTATAGCCTCTGAACTTCCCGTAGAAAAAGTCAAGGAGAAGTATGGAAATCACTTTGCGGTCGTTATGGGAGATCTTAATCAGACAGACGACTTGAGGGTGCTGGACTACAACGGGTATAATGTTTTTTATAACTTCTCTTTTTCAGACATGGGCAAACCGGTCTATTACGAACCGTAGTCCAAAAAAAGGCTTGATCCCTTCCTGCCGGTGATGCCCCAATCGGTTCAGGGTTTTTCTACAAGCAGATAACGGTCCGGTTTGAGGCGGGCAAAAATGGTGGCGCCGGGGCATGGAGCCACCATTTTCTTTTTATAATCTCCTCCCAGGACCTGAAAAAGTTCCACACAGCAGGAACATAGATGGGCGCTTTTGTCTATGGAATAAGGGATTACCTCCTTACCATCCTTTATAAAGAACCGGGGATTAATAAAGTTGGCATGATTGGCCGTATGTGAGAGGTAGAGAAAGTCGTAATCCTCTGCGTCCGATCCCAGTCTCCTGGCCCATCTTAAATATATCCTTTTTTCCGTGTCTCCGGGATGCAGCCAGTCATCGGGGACCCTGTTTTTCAGAGGACTGCCCGATACAAGCGCCCTTTTATCCTCCGAGGCGGCCAGACTGGGTGGAACAAAGTCCGATTCCGTAATGGTTGCAGCCTTTTTGTCCTCATGTCCTTCAAGCTCAAACGAGCTGATAACCAGATACAGCCCGTTTTTGTCCGATGTCCTGTACCAGCTTCCCTGTCTGTTACATGTGTCATTCCAGATCTCAGGCGCAACACTCGCGATCTTGTTGATCCTATCCAAGGGTGTGCATACGATTCCCTTTGCGGACTTCAATTTTATGCCACGCCCGGCAAGCTCTTGTCTCAGATTTTCCTCTTCCTCCTTTTTTAGCCAGTAGATATGTTTTATATAAGGTCCCTTATTTTTCAATTGAATTCCTCTCTGAATTTAGCCTCTCCTCCCATACAGTTTCCTCCCCCTTGTCGAAGATCCCGGCAAAATGCCCTTTATGCTGTTATCCTGTGCGATCCCGCCCCTATCACCCAGGATGACAGGAATATGCCACAGTTTTTTTTCAAAAGCAATTGTGATGGACTCGTAAAAAGTTCATCAACCCGCCGAGGGCGGGTAAGACCCGGTCCGGGGCAACACGTAATCTTACTTTTAAGGCTCAGTGTGCAGCCATAAAACAAAGATATGAAACTATATCCCGTGAATCATGTCAAAAAAATAAAGAGCCTGTCCCTTTTTGGTAATCAGATATAAGTTTTTTCCCATTAACAAACCCTCCCCATGGTTTTTCTGCTCACCTTCATGAAATTTCCGGAAACGAGGACACTGGCTATTCTGAGGACTTTTTAATTTTTTCAACTCAGAAAACTTGATATTTAAGGCCGAACGGTGTAGAAGCCTATGCCTTTAAGGTCTACCCTCCTAAGAAACTTCAAGCCCAGCAAGGGGTTGGAGGGTTATTTTGAAACCTATTTTTTTGGCTCTGTTTTTCATGTTTTTTATGACACGCTCTTTGTATTT
>DAOUXC010000285.1 GCA_030666795.1 Desulfobacteraceae bacterium | reverse complement strand
CTTGTCCTTTCTCATGGTAAGCACCATATAATATCCGAACTTTAAGGAACTTGAACTCAAAAGACAAAAGCCTTTTAGTGTTTTGGTGGCGGCTATTTTGATTCTCGTGGTCATTGTCTATAAGCCAAAGATTATGCTCTTTATTGTCTTAGCCATCTACATCGCCTCAGGCCCGGTGATTACCATGTATCGACTTCGTAAAAAACGGGCCATGGCCGATATTTCCATGGAGGAAGTGTCTCCCGTTGAAAGGGAGTAACCATGAGAATAACGGGCGGCCAGGCAAAAAGCCGCGTCCTTTCATCTCCTAAGGGTCTGAAAATTCGCCCGACAACGGATCAGGTCAGGGAGGCCATCTTCAATATCATCGGCCAGGACCTTTCCGGATTGAAGGTGCTCGATCTTTTTGCGGGAACAGGAAGTCTGGGGCTTGAGTCCCTGAGTAGAGGCGCACTTAGCGCCCTTTTTATTGACAGTTCACAGCAGTCTGTCAACCTGATTAAGAAGAATCTGGCCATATGCGGGTATCAGGGTTCCGGGGCCGTTTTAAGAAGGGACTTGGGAAGAGGTATTCCACTGAATCATCCGTTGACAAAGGAAATTGTTGATTTGGTATTTCTTGACCCGCCTTACCGGAATAAGATCATACCTTTTTTGCTTGAGGAGCTTTCAACAAGAGAGGTCGTTGCATCCGGATCGCTCGTGGTCGCCGAATCATCGAAAAATGAAGAGCTACCGATTTCAGTAAAGAATTTTCAAATGGTCGATACCCGGTTATACGGAATTACAAGAATAAGCATATACGAATATGAGGCTAAAAAATGAGTGTAAAAACAGCTATTTATCCTGGTTTTTTTGATCCTGTAACGAACGGGCATTTAAGCATTATAAATCGAGGATTACATGTATTTGACAATCTGATTATCGCCATTCTCCACAACCCCCAGAAGACCCCCCTCTTTTCAGTTGAAGAGAGGATTAAGATGATAAAACAGTCAATCAAAGGACAACCCCGTATTGAGGTGGACACTTTTGACGGTTTGCTGGTTGATTATGCAGTCAAGAGAAATTCAAACGTGATTTTAAGGGGTCTCAGGGCCCTTTCCGACTTTGAATATGAATTCCAGATGGCGCTTATGAATCGAAAACTCAACAGGGATGTCCAGTCCATTTTTCTTATGACCGACTACAAATGGTTTTATACCAGTTCCACAATCATCAAGGAGGCGGCAAGCTTCGGCGGTGACGTAAGCGGCCTTGTTCCCAAGGTAGTAAACGAAAAATTAAAAGAAAAATTCCAACAGTTAAAAAAAACTTGACACCGTTAAAGGCTTAAGCAATATTAATTACTCAAAAAATTAAAAATAATCCGGTTGTATTCTTAAACTGCATAATATGAGGAGGATCCAAAGTGGCCTTAACCAAAGAAGCAATTATCAATAGCATTTACAATCAGGTTGGACTCAGTAAAAGTCAATCCCGGATTGTCGTCGAAAAGCTTCTTGAGATCATAAAAGAAACCCTCAAAAGCGGAGAAAATATTCTCATCAGTGGTTTTGGAAAATTCGAGGTTAAGGAGAAGTCGGCAAGGAGGGGTAGAAATCCTCAGACCACAGAAGATCTCCAATTAAGGGCAAGAAGGGTCGTCGTCTTCAAAACTTCAGGTGTTCTTCGAAACAGCATTAATAAACAGTCTTAAAGGCTCACAATAAAAGCCTTATCAAAGCCCATCGCCTCCAACTTCTTTTCGATTTTACCTGCCTTGGTCATTGTCTTTGACTTTGACACATGCACCTTGTAAAGGGTCCCCTGGCCGCCCCTCGCGTCATGGACTGACACATCCACGTAATCAAAGATTACTTTGAGCCGGTCCGCAAGCTTGAGGGCGTTATTCTTGTTCTGGAAGGCCCCTACTTGAACAGTAAAATCCCCCAGATTCAAATCTCTAATTTCCACCACAGGTTTTATCCCCTGGGGTGATTTCAGTTTCCCGACTTGTCTGCCAAGCGCTACTATCCTTACTCGGGCCACGCCCGGACCGATCAGGTCCATTTTCTTCGCGGCAGCATACGACAGGTCAATGATCCTTCCCTTTACAAATGGGCCGCGGTCGTTAATCCTCACGATGATTTGCTTATTATTGGAAAAATTAAGGACCCTGACAAAGGTGCCTAACGGAAGGGTTTTATGGGCCGCGCTCTCTCTATACATATTATATATCTCGCCGCTGGCGGTTGGACGTCCGTGGAATTTCTTTCCATACCATGACGCATTTCCGGTCTGCACAAAGCCGTCTGAATCTGGTAAAGGGTAATAACGTTCTCCGTTGATAACATAGGGTCTGAGCTTGGGGTCTTTAATCTTTTCCGGAAGGACAATGAGTTTCTTCGGTGGAAACGTGACAGGTCTGACATAAGGCCTTTTCTTCGCACAGGCCGAGAATAACAAGAGCAAACAAAAACCTAATATAACAAATTTTTTCATAACTTGGACTCAGGGACTTTGCCACAATTGGGGCATCGGAGCATTGCAGTACCGAAAGCGGTCTCGTCATGCAGGACCCGCAATGATGAATTTTTCAATAATAACAGAGAAATTGTATTAATCAACTCTATTTCTTTCATTTGTGTGGCACCATGGGGGAAAATCCGCATGAGTAAAATGAACTACCCCACAGCAAGCGGCGGGGAATTAAACCCTAGGTGATCAAAAAGGCGGTCAGGAGCCTACTATCCTTCATCTTTCGATTTTTCTTGACATGAAATTGAATTTTCTTTAGCTTTGTTCTGTAACTATATTGTAACTATAATGTAGTCACTTTTTGTTCATTTACCGATTTACGTGACCGAGTCATTATTAACTCACTCAGCGTTCTTATGAAAGGCATAACTTATGAGACTTAAAGACAAAGTTGCATTGGTTACCGGCAGCAGCCGGGGTGTCGGCAGGGCCGTTGCCTTAAGATTTGCAAAGGAAGGGGCCAGGATAGTCGTTAATTACACCTCCAATGAAAAAGCTGCGAACGAGGTGGTGGACGAGGCTAAATCCATGGGGAGTGAAGCCATTGCCGTAAAAGCAGACGTTGCCCAAAAATCAGAGGCGGAACATCTGGTCCAGTCAGGCATCGACACATTCGGAAGCCTCGATATCCTGGTCAACAATGCCGGATTCACCCGGCCGGCCATGATGATCAAAATGACAGAGGAACAGTGGGACCAGGTCGTTGATATCCACTTAAAGGGTGCCTTCCTCTGCTCCCAGGCGGCCGGACGCCAAATGAAGGAACAAAACAGCGGAAGAATCATTAATGTGATGTCTGTGGCCGGGCTGGTCGGCACGGTCGGCCAGATAAATTACAGCGCAGCAAAGGGGGGCATCCTCAGCATGACAAAATCGATTGCCAGGGAACTTGCCCGCTACAACATCTGCTCAAACGTCATATCTCTGGGTATTGTGGCCACGGACATGACGGAAAAAATAAGGTCCGATGAAAAGCTTAAAGAGATATATATGAACCGGATTCTCCTGAAACGCTTTGCTGAAGCAGATGACATCTCGCCTGCATTTGTGTTTTTGGCCTCGGATGAAAGCAGCTATATCACCGGGCAACTCCTGTGTGTGGACGGGGGATACGGGATGATATAAATCCTGAATCCATAGTTCAACCTCTCAATTTGTTAACAACTCAACGAAAAAAAGGAGGATAAAATGGCAGCAATACCAGATAAAATCCAGACCTGGCAGATGGTTCAACCCACGTCACGTGACAGGGAAACCGGGGAAGTTACACCAGGGAAACTTGAAAAGACTGAAATACCCGTGCCGGAATTAGGGCCCGGCGATGTACTGGTGGAAGTCGCGGGTTGCGGCGTATGCCATACAGACCTGGGGTATTTCTATGATGGTGTCCCTACTGTTTCAAAACCTCCATTGACATTAGGTCATGAAATCTCGGGAACCGTGGTAGCCGGTGATGAAGCGTGGGTCGGAAAAAAGGTTATTATTCCCGCTGTAATGCCCTGCAGACAGTGTATCCTCTGCAAGACGGGCAGGGGCAACAGGTGCCTTGCCCAGAAGATGCCTGGAAACAGCTTGGGTCTATATGGCGGCTTTTCAAGCCATATTCCTGTGCCCAGCATTGACCTGTGTGAAGTCAAAGACCTTGGGGATACACCCCTTTCTCATTTTGCCGTTGTGGCCGACGCGGCCACCACGCCTTACCAGGCAGCAAAGAAGGCCGATTTGCAGCCCGGTGATAATGTAGTCGTAATCGGAGTCACCGGAGGTGTCGGGCAGTACATGGGTCAGATGGCCAAGGCCTTAGGGGCACAGACCGTTATCGGAATCGCCCGTAATCAGGAAAAACTGGATCGGGCGCTGAAATTTGGTTCCGATTTTGTCATCAATTCAACTGACAAGGACGCAAGGACCGTTTCCAAAGAATGGAAGGGTCTTTGCAAGGAGAACGGATTGCCCAACACCGGCTGGAAAATCTTCGAGGTCACAGGTGTCAAACCCGGCCAGGAAATTGGCCTGGCCTTGCTCGGTTTTACCGGGAAATTGATCGTGGTGGGATTCGGCCTTGCCAAGGTGGAATACGCCATTGGCCGTCTCATGGCCTTTGACGCCGATATCCTGGGAACCTGGGGATGTCTCCCGGAATACTATCCGGTCGTGCTGGATATGGTCTTGAGCGGGAAAATCAACATGGAAGAATTTGTTGAGATCCGTCCCATGAGCACAATAGCGGATACATTTGCTGAGGCCCACAAGACGCCCCCCATGAAGAGGATAGTCCTGACGCCTGATTTTTAGGCAACGCTTTTGGCGCTGGCAATGGGTGGCACTGAAAATCCAATAATCCTGAAAGTTTAATCGATCAACATATGACAATATAACAAATTTTTAAAGGAGGAAAGAATTATGGCTTTAGAATGGATGCCGAGAGATAACGAAATGAAAGACCAT
>DAOUXC010000190.1 GCA_030666795.1 Desulfobacteraceae bacterium | reverse complement strand
GGTAACTTCCTTGAAAAAGGAATTCAAAATATTAATAGCGGATCGGAACCGCCACGGGAGAGACCTCTGGAAGCGTGAGATGAGGGGGGAAGGCTACGGTGTCCGGCTGGAAAAAAATGGCGGGGAGGTCCTGAAACAGGTTTACCAGTACGACCCCCTCGACCTATTGATTTTAGACCTGGATCTTCCGGATGCAGACGAAGTGGAGATATTAGAGAGCATTGAGGACCGCATTCCCGCCGTGCCCGTGGTGGTTCATACCTTCCTTTCAGACTACGCTAATAAAAGTGCTGTTTTAAGGACTGCCGTGTTTGTGGAAAAGAAGGGAAGCAGCATTGAATCTCTCAAGAAAGCGGTCTTTGATGTGCTGCACAATTCTAATCCCAAAAGCACAAATGCTTCAGAGTAAACCTTAACGTCAAAGTCATTAGCTTAAAGATCCCTTTGAAATTCCGCACTCAATGCTATTGACTTAAACTGTTTGTCAATGCTACTCATGCCTTTTGATAAATTTGTATGTAGTAGAATCCTAATTCCTAAATCAACAGCATTGCTCTCAACTAATCCCCTGTCCTCGCCTGCCTGTGCGTGTCCGCACGCACATAGGTGCAACCTACAGGCAGGCGCCAGGGGAGTCGAGACATAAGGTGGAAATTTGGCTTGAATTAATGAAATTAAGTTAGGGTAAAATAACCAGCAACACGGGAATCTTGATATGGATGAGCAAAATGAGCAAAAGAAGGCAGGTTATCACCATTCGCTGAGAAGAAATATGCTCTTGACCGTTATCATTGTCTCTATTACACCAATGATTTTAGTCAGTGCCCTTATTCTCTACCAGTTCCGGATCTCCTACCAGGAAAAGGTCTACGCCCATCTTGAAACCCTGGTTAAAAAGCACAAAAGAAATATTGATAACTTCTTGAAGGAAAAACTGGCTGATATCCGCTTTATGTCTGACACCTTTACTCTCGAGGAACTGAGTGATGAGTCTTTCCTGCGGGACAGGTTGGAAGCCCTGCAATCAGAATTTGGCCCGGTTTTCGTGGACTTAGGGGTAATCAAAGCCAATGGAGTTCAGGTGGCTTATGCCGGGCCGTTCAAATTAGGTAAGGCCCTGTATTCCGAGGCGGACTGGTTTCAAAAGGCAAGGGAAGAAAAGCACGTCATCAGTGATGTTTTTTTAGGTCTTCGCGGACTCCCTCATTTTATTGTGGCGGTAAGAGAGAATTCCAATGGAGAGTCATGGATATTGAGAGCGACCATCGACTTTGTGGCCTTTAACGACCTTGTGCAGAATATTCGCATAGGTGAAACCGGGTTTGCCTACATCCTGAACAGGAAAGGAGAATTCCAGACAAAGACGCTCCTTGACGTGTTGCCGACCAAAGGGCCTTGCGCGGATTTTGTGGAGACCGGGAAGAGGGTTCAAGACAGGATATGCATTACGGAAAAGATTGATGAATCCGGTAACAAAAATCTTTACGTCACAGCCTCGCTGAAAGACGGTGACTGGTTTCTTGTCTTCCGGCAAAGGACCTCGGATGCCTTTGCTGATTTCCGGAATGCAATGAAGGTGGCCATTGTCATTATCGTGTTAGGCGGTCTCGGAATTACCACTATGGCATTTTTTCTGACCAGAAGGATGGTCGGCAGGATTGCGGAAGTAGATAAAGAAAAAGAGATCATGAATGAACAGATCGTGGAAACCGGCAAATTGGCTTCTGTGGGAGAATTGGCGGCCGGCATAGCCCATGAAATAAACAATCCGGTCGCTATTATGGTCGAAGAAGCAGGGTGGATCGGGGATTTGTTGGAAGAGGAAGAATTTCAGGACGGTGAAAACCTGAGTGAATTCAAAAGGGCATTAGATCAGATTCGGAATCAGGGAAGACGCTGCAAGGAGATCACCCATAAACTGCTCAGTTTCGCGAGAAAGACCGACTCGCGGGTTCAAGACGTGCAGATCCAGGATCTGATTGAGGAATTGGTTTCATTGTCGGCCCAAAAGGCAAAATACAGCAACGTGACGATCAATACGGATATTCAACCGGATCTGCCCGCGTTGAAGGTCTCTCAGACTGAGTTGCAGCAGGTTATTCTGAATCTGATCAATAACGCTCTTGACGCAATGGAAAAGAAGGGTGGCACCCTGGATATATCAAGCCAGGTGGAGGATAACATTATTGTTGTTGAAGTGGAGGATAACGGCCCCGGGATACCGGAGGCCAATATCGCGCGAATATTTGATCCCTTTTTTACTACAAAACCGGTTGGAAAAGGCACGGGACTGGGGTTGTCTATCTGTTACGGTATTATAAAGAAAATGGGCGGTGAAATCGAGGTTCGCAGCCTGTTAGGTGAGGGGACTAACTTTCGGGTCAGTATTCCCTTACCCGAAGAAAGAGAAACGCAAAGCGTGGATTCTGGCAAAAGTCAGGGCACTCCATTGAGTGCGTAGGTTTTTTTGGTAATTGAAAAACGGGGGGGCAGGGAACAAAGGAGAATAGCATATGGCTATAGCAAAAGTACTTTTAGCCGATGATGAAGTGCCCTTTGTTAAGACCATGACCAAGCGCCTGAACAAAAGAGGTCTCCATATCACACCCGCCTTTAACGGGCAGGAGGGCCTGGATAAGCTTGGAAAGGATCGGGGCATTGAGGTCGTTATTCTCGATGTCAAGATGCCGGTTATGGACGGCATTGAAGCCCTGAGAGAGATAAAACAGAGATACCCCCTCGTGGAAGTGATCATGCTCACAGGACACGCAACAGTGGAGACAGGCATTGAAGGGATGAAACTGGGCGCCTTTGATTACCTCATGAAGCCGTGTGATATGGATCTGCTTTTTTCAAAGGTAAGGGAAGCGGCTGCCAGAAAGAGGCAGCATGAAAACAGAATCATTGAAGCGCAGGTGAAGAAGGATAGTGCCCGCCGGCGCGCGTAGGGGAAAGATCATGCCCGGAAAGCAAAAGGTTCGGAATGGGAATATCAAGGTTCTTCTAATAGATGATGAGGTGGGGTTTGCGGATATCCTTGCCAAAAGATTGAACAAGAGGAATATGGATGTCACCCCCGTTTACACGGGCACCGAGGCCGTTCAAATTATCAGGAAGCAGGATTTTGATGTAGCGGTTCTTGACCTTAAGATGGAAGACATGGACGGCATTGAGGTGCTTAAAATATTCAAGAAAGCCTACCCTGAAATGGCCGTGATCATGCTCACGGGCCATGGTTCGGAGCAGGCCGCCAAGGAAGGTATTGAATTCGGTGCATTCGATTACCTGACAAAACCATGTGAACTTGAAGAACTATTAGCCAAAATCAGGGAAGCATATAGAAAGAAAGCACACGCCTGAATCTTCCATTCTATCTTTTCTAACGCATTCTCCAGTAATAATTGATAATCCCCACCCTCCCGCCATGGGTGACGGATGGTTTTTTTACGGGTCCATCAGAACTCACTAACAAAAAATTGGACCTGTCCGACGGATGGTAAACGGTTTTTCCTTGACCTTGTGAAAAATTTCTCGTATCCATTCAGGGCAAGCGACTTAAGACTTTAGCTTCGATACTTACTGTTCCATAACATTTTGATAATAGCAGTTAACCGGTATCTGCTCAATATTTGGGGCGTTAAATATGCGTTGTAGAGATAAAAACGCACCTATTTGAAAAGAGGTCCCCATTCTTCTACCTCACGGATTAACACCGCATATTGAGCTATTACGCTAACTGTCATTTTGCGAGAATTAAAGGTGATGGACTCATAAAAAGTCCATCCGTCCCGCATGGCGAGAGAGTGAGGGTTTAGGCCCCCGTATATTGAATTTTTACAAACGAATTTAGTAAAAATCAAGAGGAGGGAAAATGTTCTTTAAAACCAAGGGATTCCAGCTCTGTCTGGCATTTGCACTCGGTATTGTTGTCCTGCTTTTACCCAGACCGGAGGGAACCAAATTCAAGATAATTGGCGACGAAAACCAGACACTATTTAAAAACATCAGCCAGCACTTCACCCTTATTTCCAGCGAAAAGGACACGGCCAAGGGGTATATTGTAGAAGCAAAAGATCCGGGCACTTCTTTCTCAACGGCTAAATTTCTACAGGAGAAGGGCGCTGAATTGAAAATGACGGAACTGAAAGTCGATTATGTCAACGGTCTTTCTCCGAGGGCCAAGAGATTCCTGGCTGTCTTAGCCGTACTTGTATTTCTGTTTGTGGTGGAACCTATACCACTTGAAATAACGGCTATTCTCATCGGCGTTTTTCTGGTCATCATGCGTATTACCGATGTCAAAGGGGCCTGGTCACCTTATATGCATCCGGTGGTTGTCTTTATCATGTGCTGCCTCATATTTGCCATCTCCTTAGATAAAGCAGGCATTACAAAACGACTCGGATATTTTATTATCAAAAAAGCGGGAAACAGCGTTGTCAAATTTACCTTCATCATCGCCATAGGACTCGGTATATCTTCCTCCTTCATGCATGATGCAGCGGCCTGTGCCATCGGAATTGTGACCATGCTTCCCCTGATGAGGGCCGTTGGCATAGAACCTCACACCAACACGGCAAAGTTTATGATGCTTTCACTCCCCTTTGCCTGTTCCTGCGGGGGAATGGGGACCCTTGTGGGGGGCGGTCGCTGTATGGTTGCGGCGGCCTTTCTCCAGGAATTCACCGGTATAGAGATCAATTTTTTAGACTGGATAAAGTACGCCATGCCGGCGGCCCTTATTACAGTGCCTATCTCAGTGGCAATAGTCTATTTTGTCTTCCGGCCGGATCCGAAGTTCAAGCTTCCGGAATTTGATGAGGATATAGGCCCGTGGAGCGGCATGGAAAAAAAGGCCCTGATTATCATTGGACTGGCATTCATCCTGTGGCTGACAAAGGGGCTTCACGGAATACATTATTCGGTTACCGGTATGTTGGCCGTAGGGGCACTGGTACTTTTTCGTGTCTTGAAATGGGAGGATATCCACTCTAATCTTGAGTGGGGAACGGCCCTGTTTATTTTTGGTGGTGGTATTTCCTTAGGCTTGGCCATGGGCTACTCCGGAGCGGCAGACTACTTTGCCAATCTGTTTTTCCCGCTGATTCAGGGCAAAGGGTGGTTAGTGATGTTTATCGGTGTTGGTGTTTTCGGGGCCCTTGTGACAAATGCCATGGCCAATGTGGCGGCCGCTGCACTCATACTGCCCATTGTGATCCCAATGGCCCAGTTGGAGGGAGTAGACCCGACCGTGCTGGCCCTGTGTCTCGGAACGGCCACCTCCTTTGCAATGCTCCTGGTCATCGGTTGTCCTCCAAATGCCATTGCCTACAGCTACCGTTATTTTAAGGCATCTGATCTCACAAAGGTCGGCGCCGTGGCCACCCCAATCTTGTTGGGCATCCTGGTGATAGTGGCGGCCATCTGGTGGAAAATCTTAGGGTTGGTCTAACATGGATAACATCAGTCTCCTTCTTGTAGATGATGAAGATGATTTCAGACGCACTATTGCCAAGCGTCTGAAAAAAAGGGGTTTTTCCCCGGAAGAGGCCGGAACCGGAGAGGAGTGTCTGGCAATTCTCGAAAAAACCCCGGTGGATATAGTGATACTGGATGTTAAGATGCCGGGTATGAACGGGATCGAAACCCTTCATCATATCAAGGAACGATATCCTAAAACAGAGGTTATAATGCTGACCGGCCATGCAACGACCCGGGACGGCGTGGACGGCATCAAAAAAGGAGCCTTTGATTATCTCAGTAAGCCCATAGAACTTGAACATCTGTTGGGCAAGATCAGACAGGCCCACGAAAAGATCCGGAGAGAGGAAGAAAAACTCAGGGAGGCGGAATTCAGGGCCAGGATGGAGCAACAGATGACAACTACCGAAAGATTGGCTTCATTAGGGACCCTGGCAGCCGGTGTGGCCCATGAAATCAACAACCCCCTGGCAATTATCAAGGAATCGGCAGGTTTCATGAAGCTCATTCTCGGAAAAGAAGAATTTGCTGACATGCCTCGCAGGAAAGATTTTGAGTTAGCCCTGGGCAAGATAGAAAAGGGTATTGACAGGGCCAGGAGAATCACTCTCCAGCTTTTGGGGTTTGCCAGAAAAGATGATTCCGTGTTAGCTGAAGTGGATTTATTGGAATTGGTGGATGAGGCCATTCAACTGGTGAACCGGGAAGCTGTCAACAAGAATATTGAAATCGTCCGGGAAATGGCCCGTGATTCGGGCGCCATATGGAGCGACCCCTATAGGTTGAGACAGGTATTGATCAATCTTATAACTAATTCAATACACGCAACCGGGTCAGGGGGTAAAATCACTATCATGATTGAAGACATGGGTGAGGAAGTGGCCCTTACAGTAAAGGATACCGGTCAGGGTATACCAAAAGAAAATTTGAAAAGAATTTTCGAGCCGTTTTTCAGCACCAAGTCGCCCGGTAAAGGGACGGGTCTCGGGCTTTTTGTCACGCGTAATATAATTGAAAAGTTCGGGGGGAGCATAAATGTAGAAAGCCGGATAGGCCAAGGGACCAGCTTTTCCGTCAAACTCCCGAAGTATTGTGAAATAAAGGAAAGCCTGGCCCGGGATGAACGTGTGGATTTCCTGGACAAACTAAAAAAACATAACGGCTCAACGCATTAATAATTCAAAGGAGAAAAAGCGCCATGGTCAAAATACCAACAAAAATACTGATCGTCGACGATGAGAAAGATTTTGTGGAAATGCTTTCCTTAAGGTTGAGTGAGGTCGGAGAAAAGGTTACGCCCGCTTACAGCGGCCAGGAGGGTCTTGAAACCCTGGAAAAAACGGGTATTGATGTGGTCATTTTGGATATCAAGATGCCCGGTATGGATGGAATCGAAACACTAAGGGAAATAAAGAAGCAATACCCCCTGGTGGAAGTTATTCTTCTCACGGGACACGGTAGTACCGAAACCGCTGTTGAGGGTATGAAATTGGGGGCCTTTGACTATCTCATGAAGCCCGCGGATTTCGATGATCTTTCCGCAAAATTAGAAGGCGCCAGGAAGAGGAAGGACGAGCAGGAAGAGCGGATAAGAAAGGCGGAGGCCAATCTACTGGTAAGAAGAACCGGCGGGGCTTTCTGATAAAAGCAAAAAGGGAATTCTTGACTTTTTATTAGGCCCGGGCTAACCCTCCCCCCCCCCCTTCAGCGGATTTAAAAGGGTCTACTCTCTCCGAGCCTTAAGCTCTGCGCGCCCGAGACCTGCCCCCCGCCGGGGCTTCCTC
>DAOUXC010000070.1 GCA_030666795.1 Desulfobacteraceae bacterium | reverse complement strand
TTGATGCCGTCTTCCAGTACGAGATAGTCTTCCCTGTCCCACGTGATAACCAGGGAATTGGTGGCCTCGTCCGCCGCGATCTGGACCTCTTTGGACACGACCGGGGCCTTTCCCTTTTTGGCTCCCTTTGTCCCTTTGGAAGGAATGGACATCAGGACCTGGGCCAGGTCCTCGGCATTGGCGTTCTGAAGATAAAAGACGCGGATATCACCCTCTCCCCGGGGAGTCTCCTTGTCTAACAGGTCGATCAGTTGTTTCACCCTCAAGGTATCGTCTTCGGACGCTAATATGATCAGGGTATTTGTCCTTTCATCCGGGACAATCCTGATAACGGGCGCTGCTGTCAAGCCCTTTTTGGCTTTCCGTCCACTTTTTTGAAAAATGCTGTTTAACGACTTTGCCATGACAGATGCCGTTGCATGTTCAATGGGCACAACCGATATCTCTTCTCCAATACCCGCCACATCAATGACCTCTATGATGCGGATTAACCGATTGATATTGGAAAGGACATCCGTCACAATCAACATGCCCGTAGGGGGATAGGACACGACCACGCTGGTCTTGGAAATAAGAGGGGTGAAGAGTTTCTTCAGGTTGTCGGGGTCAGCGTATTTAAGAGGGATCAATTGTGTCACCAGCTTGTCCTGTGGAAGAGAGATCTCCTTTTTGAGTCGTGTTTCTATATCCTTGGACCGGGCCGAAACCGACGGAACGATCTTTACGATACTTCCCGCAGGCACGGTGGTATAGTTGTTTACCTCCAGAACCGATTCAAAGACTTTGTATGCCTCATCCACTGATATTTTAGTCGGGGAGATAATGGTTACTTTTCCGGTAATCGCCTTATCGATTACAAAGTTTTTCCCGGTGAGTTCGCTGATAAACCTGATAAAGACATGGATGTCCACGTTGTCAAAGTTGATGGTTACATAGCGTCCATTCTGGCTTGATTCTTTCTGTGTAAGTCCCCGGTCCTTATGGGATATTTTATTCTCAGTGCCCTTTCCATTTTCCCGGACAGGGTTTTTGTGAGTCGGGGACCTTTTTGGAGGCCTTACTCTGACAGGCTTACGGGCCTTTTGTTCGGCAGCAGGAACAACGGAAGTGACGCCATTTTCCCCTGTTACGCGGGCTCCCTGAACGGCAAAACTGCCCGAAAGCAAACAGAACACCAAACACAGAAAAAAAAGGGCACACCTTCCAAAACCTTTTTCAACATGATTCCCGATCGTTTTGTCCATACTCTCCCTGTTTTTCTAACTGCAGACCTCGCAAACTATTTATTTAGTGGCTGCAATCCCCATAGTTTTTAGGACGTTGATCACAAATTTTGTATCAGGTCGGTCTGGGTTATGAGGTTCAAAGTTCAACGGTTCAAAGGTTTTAACCACTGAACGGTGAACCCTGAACCTTGAACCTGAACCTTGAGTTAGAAATGCATCCTTTTGTCCAAAATATTACCTTAAAATGAGCTAAAAATTTCGAGGTTTGTCTCCATTGTTTCCTGTTATATTTTTAAATTCGGATGAGCCCCGCAGACTTTTAAGATCATCGTCTTTCCGGGCCCATTCAATGGCTGATTTGTTCAGTGAGACGGCCTTTTTCAGGTAGGCCAGGCTCATTTTTGTCTCGCCCATGACGGCACAGACACACGCCAGATTATAATAAGGGTCAACATTCGCCGGTTTTAGCCGGATGGCCTTTTCAAAACTGCTGCGGGCAGCGGTAAAATCTCTGTCATGAATCAATATAACCCCTAAGTTGTTCAGTGCGTCCACATAACCCGGATCTAATTTGAGTGTTTCACGATACAGCCTTTTTGCATCCCTCATCCTGCCGCTCTTGTGAAAAAGCCTTGCTTTATTATATGTTTTCTTTGGATCAGCAATAGATACGGGAGACGCCTTTGGTACGGCCTTTTTGAGTGTATGCCCGGATGTTGCCGTCATTGCCGGAGCCTTAAAAGCAATGCAATAATATATACCAAAAGCAACTGAAATAAAGACAAAAATTATAGCAGTCCACAAAACCGGATTTCCAGGAAAAAGGCGTCTCTTTTTTGCAGGCCGTGAAGTAACCCCACTATAATCCTGATAATCTGTCTCTCTCTGTTTCTGGGCCTTTTTCAATGCCTCATTAATGTAGCTCATTTGTTTTTCGCAGTCTCAATAGCTTTCAAGAAAATGCTTTTGGGTAGGGACAGGCCTTGGCCTGCCCTTATTAGGGCGCAGCAAGCAGCGCCCCTACAAAACCCTTTTATTGAGCAATCTATTTCCCATCAAACTGATACAATAAGGCCCTTGTCCTGGGACCAACGACCCCATCTGCCAATAAACCAAAATCCCTTTGAAACCTGGTAACTTCGGCAGACGTTGACTTATCATAAATTCCTGTCGTATTGACAAGATATCCTATTCCACTTAGTATCTTCTGAATATTCATTACATGCGGACCTCTAACCCCTTCAACCAGAGGGTTGCTGATATCTTTGAAGGGATATATCCATGAAACACTTCTTCCCCAGTGGTCCAGAATGAAACTTGTCATAACCTGCCGTTCATTGCCCTCTGCATCTATAGTGATGGCGCCGTCATCTGTCGTTTTTCGGATGACGAGATACTTCCGGGCCGGAGAGGAAGGCAATCCTGTTATGTTTACCCTGAAAGGTTTTTTGAACATCACATAATATTCCGGCCCGATATTGAGTTCTACCATTCCTAAATGAATCTGATTCGAATCATAGCTGCTTTCGCCGTTTATGGTAGTGAAAAGCTCGTAGAGTGTTGAAGTACTTTTTTTGCTATCCAGAAATAACTCTGCGGTCGTATTTACGGACTCACTGTTTACAGGAAGACTCTTCATGGTTCTTACAACGGCATTCTTTTCACCACCTGAAGACGGGCCTAAAAAGGCATCCCTGAAATTCCATCCGGCAAGGGCCGCGGCAATGACTAATAAAATTAAAAGGATAACCGATCTGATTTTTTTGCCGGACGAACCGGACACAAGGGGGTCGTCCTTTGAGTCTCCGCGAATGTCCCGGATGGCTTTCCCTATCATTTGTTTTGTTATATTATGGCTTTCCCTGGTGTATGCGATGAGGAGAGCCCTGTCACACACGGCATTAATCCGTCTCGGATTACCCCCGGAGTAAGCATAGATTTTTTCACACGCATTCCGGTTAAAAGCAAGATCTCCCCGGCCGCCTGCCACGACAAGTCTATGTGCAACATACGCCTGAATATCCTTATGATCCAAAGGTTTCAGATGATATCGCACTGTAATGCGCTCATCTAATTGTTTGAGGGAGTTTGTTGATAGGATTTTGCCTAATTCGGGTTGTCCGACAAGAACAATTTGAATCAGTTTTTCCTTTTCCGTTTCAAGATTGGACAGCATCCGTATCTGCTCAAGAACGGTACGGGAAAGATTTTGAGCTTCATCTATTAAGAGCACTGCATTGTCGCCATTGCTGAAAGTAGAAAGAAGGAAATCGTTGAGGGCATCGATATAATCCTTTTTGCTCTTGCTTGACGGATCCGTTTCAATGCCGAATTCCTGATTTATTGCGATCAACAGTTCCCTGTCCGAGATAAATGAATTGAATACCAGAGCGCTCCGGGTTGAGTCATTCAGGCGGCTGAGAAAGGCACGGCAAAGGGTGGTCTTTCCCGTTCCTATACCTCCTGTTATGGTAACAAAGCCCTTTCTCTCGTTGACCCCATAAAGGAGGTGATCGAGGGCTTCTTTGTGATAAGGACTCAGGAACAGATATCTCGGGTCCGGTGTTAAATTAAACGGACTTTCTTTGAAACCAAAGTATGAATAGTACATAGGCTTTATGAACCTATATTGCAAAAAAGTTTATGCCTGGCGGAAAGTCACCACTTGTAAAACAGCATCAATATAGCCGGACTCTTTCTTGTTCTCCTTAATGGAGATTCTTTTAAGGCAAATAGCATTTCCCGAAAATTCAACACGGTAAAGATAGTCAACTAATTGCTTTAAAGTAATTCCTTCCAGTTTTATCTCAACCATTGTTTCTTTGTAAGTGCCCGTACTTTGCAGTTCGGAAGGCTTCATGTATTTAATATGATCCTTCACTGCAGTATCACCTGCCGTTTTTTCGAGAAAAGAGAAAAGCGTAAACCCCTTTTTACGTCTTTCTATGGTACCCCTTATATCAAGAGATCTTTTTTCATAAGCCTGATATTCAGCGCTCAGAACAGAGATTTCTTCAAAAACTTTCTCCTTGGCCCTGCACGCAGTCTCAATGCGTGTTCTTTTTTCAAAAAAGGGGATAATAATAAACTGAAGCAGACAGAAAACAACAACGGCACATAAGGCCGTTGATACAAAATACTTTTCGCGCTTTGATAAATTCATCACTGTGCCCGCTGTAATTTTATCTCAAACTTAACTCGCTTGCCTGTCCGATCAAGATTGGCCGAACTTATGGTAGCATCGCTGAAAAAGGTGGAAGATTCCAGCCCGCTTTTAATATTATCAACCGTGTTAAATGTATCCGTGTACCCACTGATACGAACCGTGTCAGGATCAATTACCATGCGTGTCATATGCACATCCAATGAACCGGAAACACGCTGGGATATATCCCTTAAAAGGTCAAGGACCTTTCCTGCCCCCTTCATTCCCGGGTGTGACACGGCAGATTTTTTCGCCTCATTCAGTTTGATTTTCAACTGCTGCAGAGGATCTACAATCCTCTTTACTTCGGGGAACGTCTGTTTAAATACTTCCGTGATTTTACTGTCCAGGATCCTATTCCGTTTTTCCATAAAATAGTAATCCACACCGAGATCAACGGCAACAAAAGAGAGTATGACCAAAAAAAGGATGACGGATCTTCTAATTTCTTTCTTAAGTCCGGAATACTGCTTTTTTATTTCGAATTCATCTTTCCTGAAATTGAAACCCTGACCGTGTTTACTATCCCGCAAAGCAAGGGCAAGTGCTCCGTTCATCAATGCAGGATTCCAGTTTTCGGAAATATCTTTGTCCATGTGAACCCGTTTATCCCTGCCAAGATTGATATGCTCTGCCGAGATATCAAAAAAACGGCCTAAAAGGCCCTCTGTCTCAGGATTAAGGGCGCCGGCCCCGGCAAAAAAAATCCTTTCAGGACGAACGGCTTCATCTTTTTGTGATGCAAAGGCGTGTATGGTATTTTCAACCATCGTACAAAGAGACAAAAGATTTGACTTAAATTGCGCTGGTGTTCGGGTCTCGGTCTTTGTGCCATTGCCCATACCGGCCATGGTTGGGGGAATGGAAAGACCATTCAGGGCGAACGTTCGAATCAAGGCAACCCTTCTTTTGAGGTAAAGCGCCATTGTTGCCGTTTTCTCATTCAACTCAATGAAGATCCCGTTTTCCGGTGTCCCTTCCTGTCTTAAAAGACATGAGACGACAGGTACACCCCTTATGTCCAAAATATCGGGATCTACTCCGTGGCTGCTAAGTATACCTAAGTATTCGGAAATAAATGATTTATTAACTGATGCAGCAAGGATTTCACTGTGCCCCGAACGGTTATTGATAGTAAAATCTATAACCATATCCTCTATGGGGAAAGGGAGCATCTGCTCGATTTCAAATGGAAGGGTCTGCCTGATCTTTTTGGTGTCCCTGAAGGGCATTTGAAGATTTCGGTACGATGCCTCCTCTGCGGGAATTGCAGTGATGCAGCTATCCATATCATGGCCTATGCGGTCAAGAAGAGACTTCATTGCATTGTCAAAGCCTTTATCCCCTTCAATCTCAACGCGGTCGCATCCTGTGACCTGATACTTCTTCAGGTCACCCTTGACCCGGACCGCTGTGATCGCATCATCTCTTATTTCAAGACCTAAGATTATTTTTGGCATGCCGGAATATTACTCTTTTTTCCACGACAGGATACGAAATTCCCCGTCTTTTCTTTCAACCATGGCCATTATAACTTTACGCATGGAATCCTTAATCCCTTCTGCTATTATCTCAAAATTAGTGCTTGCAGTGGTAACGAGACCGGAATCAATGGCGATATCGCTCATGCCCGGGACCTTGTTGACCCAATTCACGTCCTTCAGATCATTTTTTTCATCTGCGCGGTATTCGACCATGTTTTCCAGCATTCCTTGATCAATCTGATCAGATAGGTGTCTTAAAACAAGAGGGTGGGCGGTATTAATGTTCATCTTACCGTCACCGTGAGTGGTCAAATAGGCTGAAATGCCGGGGTTGTCCTTTGTACCGTAAAAGAGTTCTCTGGTAATTCCCCTGACAAAAAGTAGTTCTTCCGGAAAATCAAGCTTCCCGTTTTTACAGGAGTAAGGCTTTTCCTTGGTCGCATAGTAGGAATTTTCTGCACCAAAGCGCGTCACCTCATCGTCTGGATCAATCCAGTCTTTAATAGCATCAATAATATTGCTCACATCTTCGGGATCGAGACCGAATTGCTCTGAATTCAGGAATCTTGTCAGGATGTTTTCTTGTTCTGGATTAAAATCTCCATTCTGATCAACGAGCTGATTGATATTAATCCTTCCTGAATGGTCTATGATCCGGACATCCAAATTACCATCATCAAAAAGGGATGTTATGACGGAAGAAAGGGATGCTGAATCTGCCCATGCCTCACTAAGTGTATCAAAATCATTTTCCGAGGCGTCATTAAGAAGAACCGCTAAGGAAAAAGCAACTCCTGACCTGGCAATAGATGTCAGCCTGACCCCGTCTTTGAGATTTGCGGCCGAATAGAGATCGGATCTCATAGTCCTATTGAACTGTAGAGTCAATGCTACAATGAGGCTAATGACCAGAATCGTGAGGATCAGGGCAAAGCCCCGTTCATTTTTAATTAGTTGTTTCATTCGTGTATCTGCCCATTGGAATCGAAACGTCTAAAGTAAACTTAACAGGTACTTCAGTATTCGAATTGTCAATAAAAGAAAGTTTGATCTCCACCATAACCGGAAACTTGTCTTTCAGTTCATCCCCTTTAGAATCCCATTTTTCATGAGATTTACCATCGCCATCATAATATGTGAAATCCACTGAAAACAGCCCGTCACAAAGAATCAACCCTCCTGTTCCCTCCTCGGGCGTCTTCTCGAATTGGGATGTGTCGGATCGATAAAGATTAAAGGCATCACCCTTCTCGTTTTCGGCGACATAGTAACTTATCATTGCTATGCCGGTGCCATTTTCCTCCTCATCGAAGACAACATGTGCCCTGGACATAAAACTGAGGGTATCCGCATCTCTCCCATCGATCTCTGTATCTTTTCCCATAAAGGGGGTGGACTCTAACGGGTTTTCTTTTGATTCGGATTTTTCTGTCCGGCTAATGAAATAAGTTGATTCCAGGTCTTCCTGCATTCTTTCAAGGGTAATACGGGCCATCCTGTAGATATTTGCCCTTGATTCCGTCTGATCCAGGACATTGAAAGTTCCCGTATAAGAGATAAAGATTGTTGAAAGAACGCTCGCAAATATGGAGACTGCAATCAGTATCTCCAGCAGGGTAAAACCTTTGGCATATATCGGATTTGTCCCCCTTATTGAGTGCCCCATATTTTTAAAGAAATTTTGTTTCATTGACTTATAAGGATTTTGGAACAAACAGTAATTCTCTGAGACGAAATTTGTATACCCCATCCTCGCCCCAAAAGACTTCAAGATCAATTTGCGCAAAATGATCAGTGATTCCTTGATAATTATCAAGGTTTACGGAGTTCAATGTAACCTGCCATAGGTAGCCCGGAAAATCCTCTCCAAAATCACCGGAATCAGAGATCAGGTCATCCGGTTTCTTAAGCCTTATCTCGGCCATTTTACTCTGGGCCAGGAGGGCCGCCGTTGTATTGAATTTTGCTTCACTTGCCAAAGATACACTCTGAGACTGGGACCCCAGTACGGCAGTAAGGGCAATAGCTATAATAGCCATAGCAACCATCACTTCCAGGAGGGTGAAACCGCAATCTATATTTTTTGTTGCCGAAAAGTTATATTTCATGTGTCCTCAAATTCCATGTAATCCTCAAAGGTCTTTATTTTTCCAAGAAAAGGGCTCAATAAGAGTGTAAATTGCCTTCCGTCATCTGAACTCAGATGGATCGCTGACTCTTGCACATACCCTTTTTTACTAAAGCGGATGACAACAGCCCCGTTCTGCTTTTTGCCCTTTCCCCGGAACCAAACATCAAGTACGCTAATACCTTCCGGGAGAGATGCGGCTTTTTCATTGGCAGTCAATCGTTCTTCTTCGAGCATTGCTTCCGAATCAGTCCAGAAACGATTAGCTTCAAGATCGAAATGAAGATAAAATGCCTTTTGCTCGCGAATCGCATCATTCCTCAAGCTACTGATTAGGCCGATCATTTTGCGTGAAGCGCTCTTGAGTTTGTCGGTTAAAATGGCATGTCGTATTTTTGGCAGGGAGATTGACGCCATCACCCCGATCAGTATTATGACTACAGTAATTTCAATAAAGGTATAGCCGTTTGTATTACTATTACCGGACATTGTTTTTCGTGAAATTCCTAATCTAGTACCCATCTATAAACCAAAAAAGGGCCGTAAGTTGTGTCCAGTTCAGAAATGAGTAATTTTTAGCAAGATCAAGGAAATCAAAGGGTTGGGCGGAGGCTTACATTTAGCACGCCGCACAACCAACCCTGCCGATTGACGCCGAGATTGCGGAAAAGGACCATTTCTGGATGGACACTAATCTAATTCCCAGCTATTGATATCTGCGTTTTTATCTTCACCTCCCGGTTCCCCGTCAGGGCCGTATGAGAAAAGATCAAACTCGCCGTGAACACCGGGACAAAGATACAGATAATCGCCACCCCACGGATCATTCGGAACCTTGCCTTTTTCCAGATACCCTCCATTTCGCCAGGCCCGCGGAAGTGTCCCGACCGAAGGGGCTTCGACAAGGGCCTGAAGGCCCTGTTCCGTCGAGGGATAAGACCCATTGTCCAGCTTATATAGCTTTAAAGCGGTTTCAATACTCTCTATCTGAACCCTGGCCTTCATGCGTCTTGCCTCTTCAGGCCGTCCCATTATTCTTGGAACAACAAACCCGGCAAGAATACCCAGGATCACAATAACGACCATGAGTTCTATCAGTGTAAAACCACGTTCCCTAAGTCTGTCATTTGACATTTTCTTCACCTTCATTAGCTGTTTTTCAGTAGTCTTTACGACCCTGAGCCTTGCGCCATGCGCCTTGCACCCACCGTCGTTTTACCGTATCATCTGATTCATTTCGAATATGGGAAACAATATGGAGACAACTATAAACCCGACAGCTAAACCCATAGCCAGGATCATGATCGGTTCCAGCATTGAGGTCAAGGCCGTGACCTTTGACTCCGTCTCCCTTTCATATATTTCGGCAATCTTATCGAGCATGTTTTGCAACTCCCCGCTCTTCTCGCCCACGGATATCATTTGCACTGCAATGGGGGGAAACCAGGGGCTGCGTGAAAGTGGCGCAGCAAGACTTTCACCTTCCTCAAGCTGGACAATGGCATCATCTATTGCTTCGGCAATCAGGCCGTTATTAACAATGTTTCGGACAATTTGAAGACTCGACAAAAGCGGCACGCCACTTTGCAGCAGACTTCCAAG
Organism: Desulfobacteraceae bacterium; assembly: GCA_030666795.1. Classification (GTDB taxonomy): domain Bacteria; phylum Desulfobacterota; class DSM-4660; order Desulfatiglandales; family Desulfatiglandaceae; genus JAIOSR01. The sequence goes on along the minus strand of DAOUXC010000070.1, from coordinate 2,788 downwards.
GGTCCTGCCGAACCGTGCCATTGCCATTTTTGTATTGATAGATCCAAATACAAGCATACGGAGCTTGATTTTGTCCTTAATATGCCGTCCCTTTTGACCCTTTGCAAATCTCTTTAATAATACAACGCATAATCCCAAACAAGACAGGACAATCCACCAGTAAGATTTCAGGAAATTACTCGCGCCAATAAGGATAATAGTAGGCAGGGGCAGGACTTGACCCATCTCACTGAATACCCTGGTAATATTAGGCACAATAAATGCCATTAGCAAGAAGAGAATGATGGTCCCGATAAAGAACATGACAATCGGATAAGCCAGGGCCGCCCTGATTCTACCTCTCAGGGCTTCCTGATGTTCACTGTATTCGGCCAAACGCTCCAGAACCAGATCAAGAGATCCGGAAGCCTCGCCCGCCCTGACCATGTTAATATAGATCTGTGAAAACATCTTTGAATGCTGGGACAGGGAAGAGGCAAGGCTGTTTCCCTGATTTACGGATTCCTTGATCTGGGCCATGCTTTTCTTGAGCAGTGGGTTGGTCGCCTGGGATATAAGCGCACTTAAAGCTTCTACGAGGGTGAGCCCGGCCCCCAACAAAGTCGCTAACTGACGCGTAACAGCAGAAAGCTCCCCGGGTTTGACCCGTTTGAAAAGAGTGGCAAAGGAATTTAGATAGGAAGGCGTTTCTTTGGGTGTGGATGAGGTCTCTTTTACCTCGACAGGAAATATTCCGGAGCCCCTTAATGCCTGCCTGGCCGTTAACACGCTGTCGGCATCAATAATGCCTTTAACATTTTTACCTGACTGTTTCAGGGCTGTGTATTCATAAACTGGCATGTCAACTCCGGAATATAGGAATTAGCTCCGCTCCGCAATTGGAATGTTGGAATACCGGATTACTGAGCTTTGCGAAAATGGTACAATGTTTTATTGCCAGAATGCCACGACATGAATGTTAAAAATGTTAATAAATGAACGAGTTCCTTATTAAAACCAACCATCCACCATTCCATTGTTCCACGTATAAGGCAAAAGTATCAAGTCTCGATAAACTCCTTTGATTTCAGTAATTTGTGCAAATTGCGAGATGATATATATTATGCAGAATTATCAAGAAATAATCAAGGCTTAACCATTTTTATCTGTTTTCTTCTGAGAGCACTTGTGAGAATTTCAATGACTTTTTTCTCTATTCCCTCCCAGGAGGCCGAAGTTTCCTTTTTCATGCGGATTTCTTTAGGTTTTATGATTATCTCCCGGACACCGGCAATGTCCATGATATTTTTTACGATCTGCGCCCCAATAAGGGGAAGTTGGTTTAAAGAATCTTCCCGATTTTCATCAAACGGCTTTTTGAATATCTCTACTCGAGGGGCCGAAAGTTCGACGGTGGTTAGAAACGATTTTATCTCCGGGTTCGGGTGGTTGTAGATTTCAACTTTTGTGTCATCAATAGTTTTTACTCCGGCCATACTCATTTCCTCCCTGCTTTGTCATTAAAAAACTTGACACAGCTTGCATCCGTCCCAAAATAACAAATTTTATCATATAAATGCTAAAAATTCATCCTGGCCTCAATGACTAAATTTGGAACAGGCTCTTTCCTCTATAATAAACTGGGTTAACAGTCTCTTCGCCCTTTTCGTAAAGGGGACCTGCCGAAGGAGGCCCGTCCCCCGCAGTATTACGCCTGTTCGCCGTAATAAAAGCGAAGGCCGGGATGGCGGGCAGCGGGTTCTAGGTGATCGGTTTAGAATTTGTGAGAAGTCAGCGCCGAAAAAATTAATATTCCTTGTGCAAAGGTAAATTTATGGTTGTGATATTACAATTTTCTTTGTAGATTTCAAGACCATAAGAATTTTTGTTTTTATAAATTTTTATGTTTGAGTGAGGTTTTGGATATTTTACAATATATTAAGGAGGATGAATGAATATGGAGATTAAGACTTTGGGTGTTGTGGGTGCGGGTCAAATGGGTTCGGGTATTGCACAGGTGGCAGCTGTCAGCGGATTGTCCGTGGTGATGCATGATATTAAGGATGAATTTGTGGAAAGGGGTTTCTCTGTCATTGAGAAGAGCCTGATGCGTATGGTCAAAAAGGAGAAGATCAGCGAACAGGATCAGAAAGATATTCTGGGCAGAATTGAAGGCTCAACTTCTTTGGAGGATATGACCAAGGCCGATTTTGTAGTTGAGGCTGCAACGGAAAACGAGGCCCTGAAACTTCAGATATTTATGGATTTGGACACATATTGCAGGGAAGACGTAATACTTCCTTCCAATACTTCTTCCATCTCCATTACAAAGATCGCGGGAGCAACAAAAAGGCCGGAAAAAGTGATCGGCATGCATTTTATGAACCCGGTCCCCATGATGAAGCTCGTGGAGATCATAAACGGACTTGCCACCTCGGAAGAGACCTTTGAGGCAACCAGGGACCTCTCCTTGAAAATGGGAAAGACCCCAATTCCTGCCAACGATTTTCCCGGATTTATTGCCAACAGGGTCCTTTTGCCCATGATCAACGAGGCAATCTATGCCCTTTTTGAAGGTGTAGGGAAGGCTGAAGATATTGATCAAGTGATGAAATTGGGAATGAATCATCCCATGGGGCCGCTGGCGTTGGCCGACTTGATCGGTCTGGATACGTGTCTGGCCATTATGGAAGTGCTGCACGGGGGATTGGGTGATTCCAAATACAGGCCATGCCCCCTTTTGAGGAAGTATGTGGACGCCGGATGGCTCGGCAGAAAGACGGGCAGGGGGTTTTACGAGTATTGATGT